>JAATGA010000037.1 GCA_015654855.1 Rhodobacterales bacterium | reverse complement strand
TCTGCCCGCCCGAGGCGGCGGCGATGGCGCGCAGCGTCGCCACATCCACCGCGTCGCGGGCGGCGGGCCTGGTCTCCAGATCCTCGGGTCCGAGGGCGACGGTATGGATGCGGACCCCGTGTTCCGCCGCGAGCCGCCCCACCTGCGCCGCGTCCAGCCGGGCCGAGGTGTCGCGACCGTCGGACAGAAGCACGATGACCTTCGTCTGCGAGGATTCCGTCAGGCTGCGTTTCAGCGCCAGCCCCAGCCCCTCGGAAATCGCGGTGGAGCGCCCGGTCAGCCCGATCCCGGCCTCGTCCAGTGCGCGGTTGACCGCGCGCAGGTCATAGGTCAGGGGCACCGCGACATAGGCGCGGTCGGCAAAGATCACCAACCCGATACGGTCGCCGGTGCGGGCGGCGATGAAGCCCCTGGCCACCCGTTTGACGGCGGCGAGGCGAGTGATCGTCTCGCCGTCCAGCGCGAAGTCGGCGGTGGCCATGCTGCCCGACATGTCCAGCGCGATCAGGATGTCGCGCCCCGAGGCGCTGCGGTCGGGGACCAGTTCCACCCGCTCGGGGCCGGCCAGCGCAAGGCAGAGGCAGGCCCAGATCAGCGCGGCCAGCGCGAGGCTCCGCCGCCGCTCCGGCCCGGCGGCGGGGATGCCGGCGGCGGCGATGGAGTCCGGCAGGAGCATGGCCTGCCCCGGCGCCGTCCGCGCGGGCAAAAGCCGCGCCAGCAGCGGCAACGGCAGAAGCAGCAGCGCGAGGGGGATGGCGAGCCGGATCATCGGCGCCCCCGCCGGATCAGCGCCTCGATCCGCGCCGGATCGGCCTCGCCCGTGTAGAGCCCGGCGCGCAGGTCTTCCGGCAGGGTTCCGCCCCGTTCGGCCACTATCCGCGCCAGCGCCAGCAGGCGGGCGGCGGGCGGCAGGTCGGCGGCCTCGTCGATCCGGGCCGAGAGCCGGGGCCAGGGCGGACGACGGCGGAGCAGCGGCGCGGCGAGGGTCAGCAGAAGCACGGCGGCCAGCAGCCCCAGACCGAACGCCGCCAGCAGGTCGCCCGCGTGCAGGGCCGCGAAAGCCTCGGGCAGACGCGGCGGATGCAGATCGGCGACGATCCCGGCCGTCATGACCCTCCCCCGGAGGAGAACAGGCGGCGCACCTCCTGCCCCGGAAAGGCCAGCCGCCCGGCCCGCGCCGCCCGCACGGCGGGCAGGGCAGAAAACCGGGCCCAGGCCGTTCCCGCCTGGGCCGCGAAGGGCAAGGCGCGGGCGGGGGGCCCGGTCTCGAAGGCATCCTCCACCAACAGCAGGCGCAGGGGGCCGCGGGCGCGCAGGGCGGCCAGCACGGCCTCCAGCCCCTCCCCTGCGGCGTCGAGGCCGGTGGCAAGCATGATCCCCGCCCCGCGTGGCACCTGCCGTGCCGCCCGCGCCAGATCGGGGGCCAGCGGACGCACCTCGCCCCTATGCGCCAGTGCGCCTTCATGCGCGCGGGCCAGACAGCCGGCCACCTGCGCCATGCCGCGATGGCGCGGACGCGGCGCCTGCACCAGCGGCCCGGCATCGGTCAGCGCCACCACCCCGACCGCGCCCCCGGCCAGCACCGCCTTCCACCCCGCCAGCACCAGCGTCTCGGCCGCCGCGACGGATCGCAGGCGGCCCTTCGTGCCCCACAGCATCGGCCGGCGGAAATCGGCGATCAGCATCAGGCTGTATTCGCGATCCTCGTGGAAGCTGCGCACCTGCGGGTTGCCGCTGCGGGCGGTGGCGGCGGCGTCGATGTGGCGCGGCTCGTCGCCCTCGGCGAAGGGGCGGATCTCGCGGATCTCATGCCCCTGCCCGCGCCGCCGCGTGGCGGTGCCGCCGGGGCGCTCGGCCAGACCGGGGGCCTCGCGCAGGGCGCGGACCGCCTGCCCTTCCAGCGCCATCAGCGCCCCCGCGCTGACCATGGCCGGATCGGCGGGGGGATCACCACGGCCGGACATGGGCCAGAAGCCGTTCGGTCAGCGCCCGCGCCGACAGCCCCTCGGAAACCGCGCGCCAGCTGGGGATCAGCCGGTGCGACAGGGTGTCGGCGGCCAGCGCCTCCACATCCTCGGGCAGCGCGTGGGCGCGACCCATAAGCGCCGCCCGCGCCCGGGCCGAGGCCGCCAGCGCCAGCGTGCCCCGGGGCGAGACCGCGTGTTCGATCATTCCCTCCAGCGGCCCGCCGGCGGCTTCGCGCGTGGCCACCACCAGCCGGACGATAAAATCCTTCAGCGCGGGGGCGAGGAAAACCCCCGCCACCGCCAGCCGCGCGACGCGGATCGCCTCCGCCCCCAAAGGGTCGGGCGCGCGCTCCGGCGGGGCGCGGCCCTCGCCTTCCACCAGATCGAGGATGGCCCGCTCCGCCTCGGCCCCCGGCAGGGCGAGGTCGAGATGCAGCAGGAATCGGTCCAGTTGCGCCTCGGGCAAGGGGAAGGTGCCCTCGTGTTCGATGGAGTTCTGGGTGGCGACCACCATGAACGGGTCGGGCAGCGGCCGGGTGACGCCGCCCGCCGTGACCTGCGCCTCGCCCATCGCCTCCAGCAGCGCCGATTGCACCTTGGGCGGGGCGCGGTTGATCTCGTCCACCAGCACCAGTTCGTGGAAGATCGGCCCGGGCTGGAAATCGAAGCGGCCGCCGTCGGGGCGAAACACCTGCGTGCCGATGATGTCCGAGGGCATCAGGTCGGGCGTGCACTGGATGCGGGCGAAAGACCCCGCCAGCCCCGCCGCCAGCCGCTTGACCGCCCGCGTCTTGGCCAGGCCCGGCGGCCCCTCGACCAGCACATGCCCGCCGACCAGCAGCGCAACCATCAACCGCTCGACCAGCACTTCATGCCCGACCAGCCCGGCCGCCACCTGCGCCGACAGCGCCGCGACCGGCCCGAGCGGCTCCGCCGTCTCCCTCGCCCCGTCTGCGGTCACATCGCCCCTCCCCGATCCATACCGGACAGGGCGAGAGTGGCAGGCTTTGGCCCCCCGGACCAGACGCGGAGGGTCACACTTTCGGATGAAGACGACCCCGGTGTTTCGCGAAGATCCTGCGGGAATCGCGGCCTTAAGCCTTTCCACGCGACTGGTGTCGCGGCTGAGACCATGTGAACGCCCGGCTGCAAAGCCTGCGGATCTTTGGTTGCAGGACGGATTTACCTGTCGTTTCCCGCCTCCGCAGACGGTCATTCTGCGCCGGCCTGCGAATGCAGCCGGGGTCGCCGGCTTCAGAACCGACCCGAATGCGCGCCCTGTGGTACCGGACCGGCGCTGCGGAATCGCGGTGAGAATGGACAGGTCAGGGGCGACAACAGCCCCCGCCCTGTATCGCCCCCCTATTCCGCTGCGGAAATCCCAAATCTCTGCCGGTAAGCCGCCGGCGTGATTCCGGTCAGCCTCTGAAACAATTTGCGGAATGCGGCGGGGTCGGAATAGCCGATGTCCCAGGCGATCCTGTCAACCGGAACCAGCGTCCGCTCCAGCGCCTCGCGCGCCTTTGAGATGCGGACCTGTTGGAGATACTCGTTCGGGCGATGGCCACAGGCGGCCGTGAAGCGGCGCAGAAAGGTGCGTTCGGTCATACCCGCAATGACATGCAGGTCCGACATGCTCAGATGTTCGGAGGAATGGGCATGGATATGATGCTGTGCGCGGCGGACCGCATCATCGCCGTGATCGAGATGCGGCACGAAGGACGCGAAGGGCCGTTGGCTCGACCGCGGCGGATCGACCAGCAGAAAGCGCGCGGTGGCGAGCATCGTTGCCGGACCGAGCAGCCGTTCGACCAGCGTCAGGCCCAGATCGGCCCACGCAAGAATGCCGCCCGCCGTCAGGATGTCCCCATCGTCGAGTACCAAGTGCTCCGCCGCCAGCCGAACGGCGGGATAGCGGCGCGCCAGTTGCTCGGCAAAGGCCCAGTGCGTGGTGGCGCGCCGCCCGTCGATCAGCCCGGTTTCGGCCAGGACGAAGGCCCCGGCACAGACCGAACAGAGAACCGTGCCTTCAGTGTGCCGGTTTCGCAGCCAGCGGGCGGCCGCCGGGACGGGCGCCATATGCTCGGGCATGACGATGCTGGGCGGCGCAATCACATGGCTCAGCCGGTGAGGCGCGCCCGGATGGCTGTCCCATACGCATTCGACATCCTCGCCTGTGGGTTGCCAGTGCGACACCCGAATGAAAATCGCCGCGTCACCCGTCCATTCCCCGGCGATGCGGAACAGATCGGTAAGCCCGTAGATCGCGGCCAGCTGACAGCCCGGATAGATGAGCAGCCCGATTTCCGTCACCGCTTCGGCCTGTCGCGCCATTGTCTGTTTTGCCTCTGTCTTTGTCTGTTCCGCCACACCCCTTCCTGCATCGACAGGCGTAGCTTTGTCCACATCGAAACCGAAAGGATACGCGATGCACATCCCTCTGACCCGGCGCGAGATGCTGTCGATGGCGGCCGCCGCCGCCGCACTGACGGCTCTGCCGCGCATCACCTTTGCTGAAACTCTGGGAGATATCACCATGGCTACGATCACCACCACCGACGGCACCGAAATCTTCTACAAGGACTGGGGTCCGAAAGACGCCCAGCCGATCATGTTCCACCACGGCTGGCCGCTCAGCTCTGACGACTGGGACGCGCAGATGCTGTTCTTCGTCTCAAAGGGCTATCGCGTGATCGCACATGACCGGCGCGGTCACGGGCGTTCTGCCCAGGTGTCTGACGGGCACGATATGGACCATTACGCCGCCGATGCCTTCGCGGTGGTCGAGGCGCTGGATCTGCGCAATGTCGTTCATATCGGCCATTCGACCGGCGGCGGCGAAGTCGCCCGCTACGTCGCCAAGCACGGCCAGCCCGCCGGGCGGGTCGCAAAGGCGGTGCTTGTTTCCGCCGTGCCGCCGCTGATGCTGAAGACCGATGCCAACCCCGAAGGCCTGCCGATCGAGGTTTTTGACGGCTTCCGCGCGGCCCTTGCCACCAACCGGGCAGAGTTCTTCCACGCCGTGGCTGCGGGGCCGTTCTATGGCTTCAACCGCGAAGGCGTCACGCCGCTGGAAAACGTCGTGCAGAACTGGTGGCGGCAGGGCATGAACGGCAGCGCCAAGGCGCATTACGACGGGATCAAGGCCTTTTCGGAAACCGATCAGACCGAGGATCTGAAGGCGATCACCGTGCCGACCCTGGTGCTGCATGGCGAGGACGACCAGATCGTTCCGATCCACGATGCGGCCCTGAAGGCGATCAAGCTGCTGCCGAACGGCACGCTGAAGACATATCCCGGCCTTTCGCACGGGATGCTGACGGTGAATGCCGATGTGCTGAACGCCGATCTGCTGGCCTTCGTTCAGGCCTGACAGCAACTGCAAGGACAGATGCCGGAGGTTCCGGCATCTGTCCGCGCTTTGCGGAGGAATCAGTATCCCGATCGTGCCTCCTGCGGACAAATGACCGAAAAGGGCCGCGTATCGGGAAAGCCGACGCAACGCTACCCGACCCCTTGGGAGGCGGTGAAGCATTCGGGTGATCTGGCCGATCAACAGGCCCGCGCCCTGCTTGCCACCGCCGGGATCGCCTTGGACGCGCAGACCCTTCCTGTCGCGCGCCTCTCGGGTGATCGGCGGCAAGAATCTGGCCGAGGTCGATGACTCAGGTCCGGTTTTCGACCGATTGATGGCGGGCGATCTTGCCCGTCGCTTCATTCCACAGGAGGGTGATCCTTGTTGCAGGGATCATGCGGCTGGTCCGCGGATATGGACTTCTGCCTGCTGGATGTCGGCGGCACCCTCCAGAGTTTCGCATAGGCGCGCGAGAAATAATTTGGATCGCTGAAGCCGCAGCGATAGGCCAGATCGGCCACCCTGAACTGACCATCGTTGGTCAGGATCATCTCGCGCGCCATGACGAGCCTGCTTTTTTGCAGATGGCTCCGAAAGCTCGTTCCCAATACTTTCAGCCTGCGCTGCAACTGGCGTGGGCTGACTTCCAGCGCGCGGGCAATGTCCTCTATGCTCAGATCAGCACGCCCGAGATTGGCTGCGACAAGGAATTTGAACCGTTCGAAGAAGGTCTCGCCCTGATCGGCGCGGCGCATGGCGAGATCGGTGGCGACGTGATCCAGCGCCTGCAAGAACATGTTTCGCAGTTCGAGCGTGCGCCCGGACGGATGCGGCGCCGCGCGCAGCATGTAGCCCGCGACGAAGGCGAGGTGATGGCCCGACGCCAATGTGCCATCCAGAAGCGCAGAGCCGGACATCGTTTCCGGCGCCTGCGAAAGGATCCCAAGGTCGAGACGACCGCCCTGGGGCAGGATCACCTCGACGGGCGCAGACACCGGAATCAGGACGATCTGCCCGGCGGGCACCACATGCACGGTTCCGCCATCCGCCCTTTCGAGTCTGTCCGAACCATCGCCACATCCATCTTCGGCGAGGCGCAGCGTTCCGCCCCGGATCAGACGCAGCATCAGCAGCGGCCGCCGCGCGCCCGGGAATCTGCCGCCGGTCAGGTCCGATGCGAAACGCCAACCGATTTCGCCCGCGCCCAGATCGAGGGTCGACAGAAGCAGCGGCCCCGCCTCCAGCGCAAGCAACTGCCCGCCGCCGCCCGCCAGGTCGGGCTGCGAATGATGGCGGAGCTCCGTCACCTCGATCGCGCGCCCCCAAAGCGCCGCCATGCGCCGGCGCGCCTCCCGGAACTGGGTTCGCGAAGGGGCACTGCGAGTCAGCCGGTCCTCGGCCCAAAGCGCGGGAGGTTGAGAGGCGGACTTCTCCATTGTGTCGCAAAAATCCAGAACGAGGTTGCCTCTCTCCAGATTTCGGATCGAGCGCGGAGGTAATTTCCTTACTATTTTTATCGGCAACCCGGAACCCCCGCTGAAAATGGAAACCCTCATGCGCTTGCGCCACAAATTTCTGGCCGGACTCCTGCTTTCGACCTGCCTTCAGACAGGCTTTGCGATGGCGCAACAGACCGATGCGGGTAAGGATGAACCCGTATTGCTCGATACGATCGTTCTGACCGCAAATCGCGGCGAGCGGCCGGTCTCGGCCATTCCCGGCGCGGTGCAGGTGATCGACGATCTGGCCATTCAGGGCCAGCTGCAAAGGTCAAACAGCGCAACCGACCTGTTGGCCCGCGTGGTGCCGGGATTCAGTTTCTCGAACCAGACCCTTTCCGGCGCCTCGGAAACCTTCCGGGGTCGTGGCCTGCTTATCCAGGTCGATGGCGTTCCCCGTAACACGCCCCTTCGCGATGTGGCCCGAACCCTGTCGCTGATCGACCTCAATTCCGTCGAGCGGATCGAGGTGGTCGGCGGCGCATCTTCGATCTATGGGGCCGGCGGAACCGGGGGCGTCGTCAACTTCATCACCCGCAAGGGCGCAGAAGATGGTGCCGGTCCGCGCGTCACCGTCGATATGCGCGCCCGCGCCTTTACCGAGGATGTCGGCGGCAGCATCGCGCCCGGTCTGTCGGTCACGGTCGACCAGAAAACAGGCGCCTTCGATTACGCCTTCACCCTTAGCCATGATCGCAGCCGCGAAACCTATGACGGGGGCGGCCGGCTGCTGCCCTCGGATCCGATGCTTGGTCAGGGCGGTGGGGATTTCACCAATTCGACCAATGCGACGCTTCGGCTTGGCTACGATCTCGACGCCGCGCGGCGGCTGGAACTGAGCTTCGATGCGGTGAGGATGGACCAGAAGCCGCGGTATTTCACCGACTACACCATCTCGCCGGTCTCGCCGGATACCGATCTGCCCTACGCCGGCAAGTCCATCGCCGAGGATTCGAAATACCTGACCCTGCGTTATACGGACAGCGATTTCGCGCTTGGCAAGCTGTCGGTCAGCCTGTCGCGTAACGATGTCTACAAGCGCTTTGCGTTCAACATCTTCGATCCCTACGTCAATACTCTGGTCTACTACAGCGGCAACCCGGCCAGTCCGACCGCGGACTTCAACCAGTCCGAACTCGACAGCACCAGGGATCTGCTGAGCGTGACCATCGACAGCCCGCTGACCCTGTTCGGTCGCGAGGCGGGGCTGAGCTGGGGGATCGAGTTCGGCAACGACCGCACCAGCCAGCAGGGCATCAACGGCGCGGCCATCGCCACCCCGCTGAAGAACCGTTCGGAATCCGCCTTCGCGCAACTGACCTTGCCGGTGACGGACAAGCTCGTCCTGTCCGGCGGGCTGCGTTACGACCGTTTCAATCTGACGGTCGGCGATTTCACCCGTCCTGCGGCCTATTATTCGGGCCTTGTTCTGACCCCGGTCGCGGTGACCGGCGGCGATTTCTCTTTCGACGAGATCACCGGGAATATCGGCTTCACCTACGACATCATGGCGAACACACAGGTCTTCGGCGGATGGTCGCAAGGGTATTCGCTGACCGATATCGGCAGCTTCACCCGCCGCGCCGGCCTGAACTCGCGGGCCGAGGCCTGTCAGGCCTATGGCACGTCGAATCCTTACGTCGCCTATCTCTACGGCTGCACCACGCCCGGCACTTTCGCATTATCCTATGCCGATATCGCGCCCAAGCCGCAGGTCGTCGATACCTATGAAATCGGCCTGCGTCACGACGCCGGCAACTGGAACGGCCAGGTTTCGGCCTTTTATTCCACCTCGGACGAGGGGGTGAACTTCGATCCCGTGACGAACCGCGTCAGCCAGCAGCGCGAGGAGATCTGGGGGATCGAGGCACAGGGTCTCTGGATGGTCGGCGCGGCAACCACGCTCGACGGGGCGATCGGCTGGCGCGAGGGGCGCTATGACACCGATGGCGACGGGAATGTCGATGCCTGGATCGGCAACAACCGGATCGGCGCGCCCTTGCGGCTGACCGCGGGCATCAGCCACGGGTTCGCCAATGGCTGGAACGCGCGCGGCGAAGTGGTGTATCTGGGCGGTCGCGACAAGGCCGTGGGCCAGGTCGAACTCGACAGCGTGGCCCTGGTCAACGTGTCGGCCTCGCGGCAGATCGGCCCCGGGCAGTTCAGCGTCGCGGTCGAGAACCTGTTCGACACCGACTACATGAACCCCACGGCCACCGCGACGCGAAACGCCGAGACGTCGGGCTGGGGCAGGACGGTCACGGTCGGCTATCGGGTGAGCTTCTGATCCATGATCATCTTCGGCCGCCACGAGGCGCGGCCGGTGCCCACGGCACTGGCCATGCGCTTCCAGCCACCTTTGCTGCCCGGGGATACCGGGCATTATCTGCGGCTTTTCGAGGAACTGGCAGTTTGGGAAAGCGCCTTTGTGCTGCTGTCCGATCTACGGGGCTTCCGTCTTGATCATCCGGGTGAGGTTGCGCAGAATCGGGTGGCCAAGGCCACCAGGGCCGCGGTCTCAGCCCGCATCCGGGGCCTGATCGTCCTGTCGCATCAGCCCAGTGAACGCCAGCGCACCGCCTTCGCCACATTCTGGTCGATCCCTGTCGAGGTATATGATGACCGCCACACCGCCACCGGCGCTTTCCTCGAACTCCACGACCGGCTTTTCACAGCCGCCCGGGATTGACGGAAAGGCGCGCCTGCGCCGGTTCACGGTTCTGGCGGTGCTTTACCTTGCACAGGGCATCCCCTCTTATGTGATGGTCGCCGCGATCCCGCCGATCCTGCGTGAAAGCGGGATATCCCGGTCGTCGATCGGGATGCTGTCGCTGATCATGCTGCCGCTGGCGCTCAAGTTTCTGTGGGCGCCGCTGGTGGAGCGGTTCCGCCCGCTGCCGGTCATGGGACCGCGGCGCGCCTGGATCCTGCCGACGCAGGCCGGAACCGCGGCCTGCATCTTTGCCCTGGCGCTGATCTCTCCCACCGACATCACCGCTTTGTTCATCATCGGTATGGCGCTGTCGATTCTGACCTCGACCCAGGACATCGCGACCGACGGCTATGCGGTTCTGACACTGCGCGAGGGGGAACGGGCGACCGGCAATGCCATTCAGGGTGGCGCGGTCGCCGCTTCGGTCCTGATCGGCGGCACGATGGGACTGGTGCTTTACCACCGCATCGGCTGGCAGGCGACGATGACCGTGATGGGCTATGTGACCATGCTGCCCATGCTGATCCTGCCCCTGATGCACGAGGACCGCACCGCACCGACGGCGCGGCCGCGACCACGGCTCGCGGCGTTTTTTGCCCGGCCGGAAGCGGTGCATGTGCTGATACTGGCGCTGTTCTATCGCGCCTCCGAAGGCCTGGTGAAGGCGATGGAAGGGGCCTATCTGGTTGATGCCGGTATGCCGCTGGACTGGATCGGCTATCTCTCGGGGGCGGCGGCGGCGACTGTCGGCCTCGGGGGTTCGGCCCTTGCCGCCGCCTCTGTGATGCGGCGCGGCACCTATGGCACGCTGGTCCTGCTTGGCAGCCTGCGAAGCCTGTGCTTTGCGATCTTCGCGCTACATGCGGCCGGCGTTCTGGGGGGGCTCTATCCGATCGGCGCGGCGGCCGTTCTGCAAACCCTGATCCGGTATATGGAAATCGTGGCGCTCTACTCGCTTTTCATGCAGGTCTGTTCGAGCGACCAGCCGGGCACCGATTTCACCCTGCTCGCCTGCGCGCAGATGATCGTCTATCAGTTCGGGGGCATGGCTTCCGGTTTCATTGCCGAGACGGTGGGCTATTCCGGCCTGTTTGCGCTGGCGACCCTGATCTCGATGGCGGCGACATGGGCAACCCAGCGTCATGGGCGACGGAGGACGGTCGCGACATCGCCATCCCGGCGCAACGAACGGTCCTGGTGAGCGAGCTGTCGCGGCATTCGGAAACCACCCCGGTCAGACCGGCTGAAAGTATGGGTCGGATCATCCACCTGTTGTGACGCAGTTGTCGGGCCGACCGACAAAGCTGCCGCCGTGGGGCTATTTCACCGCTTCGTCCGCATCCGCAGAGCCCGCGGTGAGCGGACGATCGGCTGCCCAGGTGAGCAGCGCGTCGAGCGCCGGACACAATGCCTGCCCCCAATCCGTCAGACCATACTCGACCTTCGGCGGAACCTGGTGGTGGACGATGCGGCGGACGATCCCACCCCCCTCCATTTGCCGGAGCTGCTGGATCAGCATCTTCTGGGAGATCGCAGGGATCGCGCGTTCGAGATCGGAAAAGCGCATCAGATTGCCACCGAACAGATGGAAGAGGATCACCAGCTTCCAGCGTCCCTCCAGCAGCTTCAGAGCCCGTTCGACTCCCTCCGCTGCCGTCTCGCGCGTATGCGCAATGGGCTTACCTTTGGGTGAGTGCCATACTTTTTCGTGCGTACTTGTCATTATTTCAGAGTACCGGCACTTATCTCATCGATCAACACCAATTGCTCCGGCAGTCGATTGTGGCCGGTGCCGATCGTCAAGGGTGAAGGCCCTTGTCGATGTTCTTAATGAAGGAGAAAGAAGATGACTATCGAGCTGCCGCAAGCTGCCGCGAACTATTTCGCAGCCGACAAAGGCCGAAGCGCCGAGGCCGTTGCCCTGTGCTTCGCCGAAGGCGCCATCGTCAAGGATGAGGGAAACACCTATACCGGGCGCGAAGCTATCCGTCAGTGGATGGCCGATTCCTCCACGAAATACACCTACACGGTCGAGCCCTTCTCTATCGCGACCGAAGGCGGCAGGACGGTCGTCACCAGTCACCTTGTCGGCAATTTCCCCGGCAGTCCGGTGGACCTGCGCTACTTTTTCACCTTCGAGGGCGACAGGATCGCAGAACTGGAAATCATCCTATGAGCTTCGATCTTCAGCTTGCCGGCCGTCGCGCGCTCGTGACGGCGGGGACGAAAGGAACCGGCGCCGCCGTGGTGCGGTCCTTGACCGAGGCCGGGGTGAAGATCGTTGCCACCGCCCGATCCGTGCCTGACGGTTCGCCGGATGGGGTCCACTACATTGCCGCCGACATCACGACCGCAGAAGGTTGCGCCACCGTCGCCAAGGGGGTCCTCGACCACCTTGGCGGGGTCGACATTATCGTCAACGTCCTCGGCGGCTCGTCCGCACCTCCGGGCGGCTTCGCGGCGCTTTCCGACGAAGAATGGTTCAAGGAGCTGAACCTCAACCTCATGTCGGCCGTCCGCCTCGACCGCGCGCTGCTGCCGTCGATGATCGCGCAAGGCTCCGGCGTCATCATCCACGTCACGTCGATCCAGCGTGTGTTGCCCCTGCCGGACTCCACGACAGGCTATGCCGCCGCCAAGGCGGCGCTCTCGACCTACAGCAAGAGTCTCTCCAAGGAAGTGACGCCCAAAGGCGTTCGCGTGGTGCGCGTCTCCCCGGGCTGGATCGAAACCGAAGCGGCCGTCGCCCTGGCGGAGCGCCTGGCCGCCGACGCCGGAACCGACCTGGAGGGCGGCAAGCAGATCATCATGAAGGCCCTCGGCGGTATCCCGCTGGGACGGCCTGCCAGGCCCAGGGAAGTCGCCGACCTCATAACCTTCCTTGTGTCGCCGCGGGCCGGTTCGATTTCGGGGACCGAGTATACCATCGACGGCGGTACAGTTCCGACCGCATAAGGCAGATCCGGCCCGCAAGACGCCCAGGCGGCTCTTGCGGGTTTCGGGCGGGCTATGCGGCCAGCCGCCGCAGGGCAGCCACGTCCCGCAGCGGCGGTGAGCCGAACATCCGGGAATATTCGCGGCTGAACTGGGACGGGCTTTCATAGCCGACCTTGAACGCCGCCGCCTCGACATTGGCCGCGCCGGAGACCATCAGCCGGCGGGCCTCCAGCAAGCGAAGCTGTTTCTGATACCGGAGCGGGGTCATGGAGGTCAGGGCCTTGAACTGGCGATGGAACGCCGAGACGCTCAACTGCGCGATGGACGCCAGTTCCTCGATCCGCACCGGCTCCGCAAAGCGATCGCGCAGCGCATGGATGGTGTCCACTGGCGATAGCGGACACTGGCCGGCACTCTCAGTCCGCGGCAGGGCTGTCAGCCCGGACGGTTACAAAGGACGCGCGGATGAGCAAGGAAAACATCAAGATCGTGCGCGACTATTTTGAGGCCGTTGCCACCGGCGATCTGGCAAAACTACCCGAGTTGCTCAGCGAAACGCTGGTCTGGCATCAGCCCGGCGCCAGCGATCTTTCGGGAACCTACAATGGCCGCGATGCGGTGTTCGGCCTGATCGGCAGTTTCATGGAGCGCAGCCGGGGCACGTTCAAATTCGACAGCATCGGCAATATCCTCGGCAACGGGGATCATGTGGCCGTGACCCTGCATTTCTCGGGAACGACCGGAGACCGTTCCATGTCGATGGCGGGCATCGACGTGCTGCACATCGAGAACGGCAAGATCCAGGAGGTCTGGCTGTTCTCCGACGATCAGGACGCCGAGGATGCCTTCTGGTCCAGGTGAGTTTGCGGCCGGCGATGGCAGTCGTCTCACGAGCGTCTCGGGCGACAGGGAAAACATTCCTGTCGCCCGAGGCCGGGGTGATCGCCATTCCTCCTTGGTGCGGCGCAGCCATCTCCGCGATCCGGGATCGCGGTCAGATGCACGGTGCCCGGAGGCGACAGCATCGGTCAGCGATAGCGCCTGAGACACCACAGACCCATCGCTGACATGGCCGCCATTCCGATGTCCAGCAGAGACCTGCGCCGATCCGGGTAGGAGGCCAAGGCCTGCGGTGGCGCCCCCCGCGATGGCCATCTGCAAGAAGCCGAGCAGCGCCGAAGCCAGCCCGGCTTCGCGCGCAAAGGGTTGCAGAGCCATTGCCATGCCGAGCGGATTGACGAGGCCCATGCCCAGAAGGAACACCGTCACGCCGATGACGAAGCCGGACAGCCCCGGCCAGAGGGCAAGGACGGCCCCGCCAGCCACGGTCGCCGCCGCACCGGTCCGGGCGAGGCGTTGCGCCCCCATCTATGCGCCAGGTGTGGCGCGGCGAGACCCGCCCCGAAGACGACGAAGACCGTGGCGGCGGCGGCGCCACGACAACCGAGCCGAGCGCGAACAGCGCCAGCCCCATCAGGATCGGGCGGATCCGTCCGATCCGGTCGCTCAGCGGGCCGACACCAGTTGCCCCAAGGCGAAGGCCAGCAGGAAGCTCGACAGGATAAGACCCATCTGCCGGTCGGGGACCGACAGGTCGCGGGCGATCGCCGGGAAGGCGGGCAGCAGGATATTGCTCGACAGTGCCGCTATCGCCGCCAGCCCGCCCGGCAGGGTCACGATCCGGGGCCCTGCACCTGTCTTGCCATCGTCAGGCCGCCTTGCCCGACGCATAGCGCGGGGCGGCGTCGCGCGAGGACAGGTTCCCCAGCATCGCCTCGCGCGCGGCCTCCCAGGCCTGCCACTGCGCATCGTCGTGCAGCGAGGGGATCGAGGCGAACAGCCCGGCATCGAGATCCGCCAGCGCGGCATCGACCAGCGTTTCCGGCGTCATCACCCAGTCGGCGGGCAGGTTGGAATGCGGCAGCCCCGCGATGTCCCAGAACTCCGTGCCGGTCGCACCGGGCAGGACCACCTGCACACTCACACCGCTGTTCTGTAGTTCCTTCTTCAACGAGCGGCTGAAGGCCAGGACGAAAGCCTTGGTCCCGCCATAGACGCCGTTCAGGATCTCGGGTCCGATGGCGACGATCGAGCCGACGTTGACGATCGTGCCCTTGCCGCGCGCCACGAAAGCCGGAGCCACTGCATAGGCCAGGCGCATCACCGCGGTGACGTTCACAGCGATCATCCGCTCCATGTCATCGACCGGGGACTCTGCCAGCGTGCCCGCCCCGCCAAAGCCCGCATTGTTGACCAGGACCGAGATCGACGGCTCGGTGGCCAACAGCGCCTCGACCCCGCGCAGACCGGCGGCATCGGTCAGATCGGCCACATGGACGCGCACGGCCACGCCATGCCGGGCGATCAGCTTTTCCGCCTGCGCCTTCAGCCGCGCCTCGTTGCGGGCGACCAGAATGAGGTCATGCCCGCGTGCCGCCAGCCGGTCGGCATAGATCGCGCCGATCCCCGACGAGGCCCCGGTCACCAGCGCCGTTCCGTTTGTGTTGCCCATCTTCCTTTCTCCTTGCCGCGAGAGTGCGGTGATGCTGGCAAGGTAGAGATGTGGCGCGATGTCTGATATGACATTGATCCGTCAAATCAGGACATACTTGAGAACAGGTACTGACAGGAACATCTACGATCTGCCGCGCCCACTCTGGACGGATCAAGGATTACAGAAACTACGTGTTTCCAGACAAATCCACGGCAAACCCCGCCAATCGGCCAGCCTGAGATTGACCGGACGATCGCGTCAGGATTAGTCTGAACCGTCATTTCAGGAAGTAGGTGAATGATGCGGCAGGTCGGGTTGATCCTTGAGGATGGTTTCCAGCTCATGGCCCTTGCCGCGCTGGCCGCTTTCGAATTCGCCAATCGCGACCTTGGCGATGACGGCTATCGGCTGACCGTGCTGTCCGAAAAGGGCGGCACGGTGCGTTCCTCGATGCACGCGGGGGTCGAGACCGTTCCGTTGGGTGTCATGCCCGATACGCTGATGGTCGCGGGAGAGCTTGCGCCCCGCCCGGTGTCACCTGGCCTGTGCGCCTTCATCGCCCGTGCCGGGCGCGAGGCGCGGCGTGTGGCGGGCCTCTGCACCGGCGCCTTCGCGCTGGCCGAGGCCGGGCTGCTCGACGACCGCGCGGCCACCACCCACTGGGCCTATGCCCGCCACCTGCAAGACCGATTCCCGCGGGTGCGGGTCGACGCGGACCGGATCTTCATTCGGGATGGCACTGCCTGGACCTCTGCGGGCATGTCCTCGGCCATCGACCTGACGCTGGCGCTGATCGAGGAGGACCATGGCGCGGCGCTGGCCCGCTCCATCGCACGGCGTCTGGTCGTCTATCACCGCCGCCCGGGCGGCCAGTCGCAATTCTCGGCCCTGCTGGAGCTGGAGCCGCGGTCCGACCGGGTGAAACGCGCGCTGATCCATGCCCGCGAGAACCTGCGCAATCCCCTGACCGTCGAGGAACTGGCCGAGGCCGCCAGCCTCTCGCCCCGCCAGTTCAGCCGGGTGTTCCGCGCGGAAACCGGCCAGTCGCCCGCCAGGGCGGTGGAGATGCTGCGGCTGGAGGCGGCGCGGGTGATGCTGGAAGACGGGCGCCATCCGATGGATATCGTCGCGCGCGACACCGGCTTCGCCGACCGCGACCGGATGCGCCGCGCCTTCCTGCGCACTTATGGCCAGCCCCCTGCCAGCCTGAAGCGCAGCCTGAAACTGATCGAAGGCACTCAGGCGGCGTGATCGAATACACGGTGCGCTGATCGCTCCGCCCGCTCTTCATAGGGCACTGCCGCATTCCACGAACGGCCGGGTCTCACGTCACCATATGCAAAGATGGTGGACAATGATTAGTTGATTCACTAATCGTTTAATCATCATGGATCTGACCGACAGAATCGCAGCGCTTTCCAATGCCAACCGCTTGCAGATCCTTGCATGGCTCAGGGATCCGCTGGCGCATTTCGGCCCCGAGCACCCGGTGGACGAGGCGGAGGGCGTCTGCGGCCTCTATATCGCCGAGAAGCTGGGAGTGACGCCGGCCACGGCCTCGGTGCATCTGAAGGTGCTGACCGCCGCCGGCTTCGTCCGCCCGCTGCGGATCGGCAAATTCACCTATTTCAAGCGGGTGGAGGCGGCCTTTGCCGATCTTTCCCGCGAGATCGCCGACCTCTGACCCCCGGGGCCACGGCCCCTGACCCACAGGAGCTTCTCATGCCGCCTTCACGGTCGCGTGCCGGTCTGTCATTGCCCGATGGCCGGGGGCTGGTGGCGCTCGGCTTCGTCACGCT
>JAATGA010000100.1 GCA_015654855.1 Rhodobacterales bacterium | reverse complement strand
CGGGTCAGGATCTGCGCTTCCCCCCTGCCAGACTCTGCGAAGCCGTGCCGCAAAGGAAAACGGGCGCCGGTCCGGCCGGCGCCCGTTTTTCGTTTCTGACACCTGGTCGGGATCAGCGACCCAGCGACCACCAGCCGCGCCGCTTCGGCTTCGAATCGTCCTCGGACGCGGCTTCGGGGTTGGCGGCGGGCACCGGCGCCTCGGCGGGAGCAGCAAGGCCCGGATCGGCCGGGAACTCCGCCGCGACCGGCGCGGGCGCAGCCACCGGCACGGCAGGTTCGACCGCAACCGGCGCGGCGGCGGTTTCCGCAGGCGCGATCACCGGGGCCTCAGGCGCGACCTCGGCCTCGACAACCTTCTTGCGACGGGTGCGCGGCTTTTTCGGCGCTTCGGCCTCGGCAGGCGCTTCGGCCACGGGTTCGGCGGCCGGCGCGGCCTCCGGCGCGGCAGCCTTGCGGGTCCGGGGCCGGGCGGTCGGCCCGGTGGAACCCGTCGTGCTCGCCTTACGGCGGGGCTTCTTCGGCGCGGGTTCTTCAGCGACAGCTTCGACAGGCGCCGCTTCGGCGATCGCCTCCGCGACGGCAGCGGTCACGGCTTCGGCAACCGGAGCCGGCTCGGCGACCACCACGGCTTCAACCACGACGGCTTCGTCCTCGTCGCCCTCGTCCTCGGCCGAATCGTCGCCACCCTCGTCATCGCCGGCCTCGCCCGCATCGTTCGGCGCAGCACCGTTGCCGCCCTTCCGACGCCGCCGACGACGGCGTTTCTTCTTGCCATTGCCCTGATCGGCAACCGCGGCAGCTTCCGCCGTCTCGGCCGGGGCCTCGTCCGCAATATCCTCGTCCTGCTCGTCGAGGATCTCGTCGACCAGATCCTCCTCCTCGTCCACCGGGGCGCCCATCAGCGCCGGATCGGCCGAGACGACGGGCGCCGCCTCCGGTACCACGCGGGTCGCGGTCTTGAACTTGTCGATGACGTAGTCCGGGCTGATCAGCGCCGGATCCGCCTCGATCCGCACAGCCAGACCATACCGCGCCTCGATCAGCGCGATATGCTCGCGCTTCTGGTTGATCAGGAAGTTGACGATGCCGATCGGCGCCTTCAGCAGCACCTCTTTCGAGCGTTTCCGCGTGCCCTCTTCCTCAAGCGCGCGCAGGATTTGCAGGCCAAGGCTGTCGTCCGAGCGGATCAGGCCCGTGCCGTGGCAATGCGCACAGGGCTGCGTGGTGGATTCGAGCATCCCCGGACGCAGGCGCTGCCGGCTCATCTCCATCAGGCCAAAGCCCGAGATGCGGCCGACCTGAATGCGGGCGCGGTCGGTTTTCAGCTTGTCCTTCAGGCGCTTCTCGACGGTGGCGTTGTTCCTGCGCTCTTCCATGTCGATGAAGTCGATGACGATCAGGCCGGCCAGGTCGCGCAGCCGCAACTGGCGGGCGATTTCCTCGGCCGCCTCGCAGTTGGTCTTGAAAGCGGTGTCCTCGATGGACCCCTCTTTCGTCGCCCTGCCCGAGTTCACGTCGATGGCGACCAGCGCCTCGGTCACGCCGATGACGATGTAGCCGCCCGATTTCAGTTGAACCACCGGGTTGAACATGCCGCCGAGGTAGCTTTCCACCTGGAAGCGCGCGAACAGCGGCATGGATTCGGTGTAGAGTTGCACCTGCTTCGCATGGCTGGGCATGATCATGCGCATGAAGTCGCGCGCGGTGCGGAAGCCCGCCTCGCCCTCGACCAGCACCTCGTCGATCTCGCGCGAGTAAAGGTCGCGGATCGAGCGTTTGATCAGGTCGCCCTCTTCATAGATCTTGGCCGGCGCGATGGATTTCAGCGTCAGTTCGCGAATCTGTTCCCACAGCCGCATCAGGTATTCGTAATCGCGCTTGATCTCGGGCTTGGTGCGCTTGGCACCCGCCGTGCGGATGATCAGACCGGCGCCTTCCGGCACTTCGATCTCGGAAGCGATTTCTTTAAGCTTCTTGCGGTCTGCCGCCTGGGTGATCTTGCGGGAAATCCCGCCACCCCGCGCGGTGTTCGGCATCAGCACGCAGTAGCGCCCGGCGAGCGACAGATAGGTCGTCAGCGCCGCGCCCTTGTTGCCGCGTTCTTCCTTGACCACCTGGACCAGCATGATCTGCCGGACCTTCACCACTTCCTGGATCTTGTATTTCCGGGGGCGGGGCTTGCGGGACTGGCTGATTTCCTCGGCCACATCCTCTTCGGCGATCGACTCGATCTCGTCGTCGGTGTCGCTGGCGTGGTCGACGGCGCGGTATTCGTCCTCGGTCCCTTGGCCGTGATCGCCGTGATCCTCGTCATGGGCATGATCGTGATCGTGCGAATGCGTGGGCGCAGGCGCGGCGAGGCTGTCCACGACCAGCGTATCGGCCCCGGCATCCTCGTCGCCCAGATCGACGACATCCATGCCGCCGATGCCGCCCGACTTCACCTGGTCGTCGGCGCCCGCGGCCTCGGCCCTGGCGGGTCTGGGGCGGCGGTTGCGGCTGCGGCGGTTTTCTTCCTCTTCCTGCGCGCGGGCATAGGCGCGCTCTTCCTCGATCAGCGCCTTACGGTCGGCGACCGGGGTCTGGTAGTAATCCGGGTGGATTTCCGCGAAGGCGAGAAAGCCGTGGCGGTTCCCGCCGTAATCCACGAAGGCCGCCTGAAGCGAGGGTTCGACCCGCGTCACTTTGGCCAAGTAGATATTACCGGCGAGCTGCCGCTTGTTTATCGTCTCAAAGTCGAATTCCTCGACCTTGTTTCCGTCCACCACCACGACGCGGGTTTCTTCCGCATGGGTGGCGTCGATGAGCATCTTTTTCGACATATTCTTCCATTGCGCCCGCCAGCAGGTGGCAGGCCGGAGCGTACTCCGGCAGGCTGTTCCGTGAACGGGCGGCTTGTTCGGGCGTGTTGCGCGCAGGCGGCGCGGCGGGTCGTGCCCGGT
>JAATGA010000096.1 GCA_015654855.1 Rhodobacterales bacterium | reverse complement strand
TTGGGCAGGATCCGGTCGAGGTTCAGGATGAAGGCCGGCACGATCTCGGCCTCCGGCACGGCAAGCGCCAGCCGAAAGACCCCCGATTTCAGCGGCAACAGCGGCGCATCGGTCAGATTGCGCGTGCCTTCCGGGAAAAAGATCACGCTTTCACCCGCGCGCAGCGCGGCGGCCACCGTCTCGACCGGATCGGCGCTGCGACGGGCCGGGTCGCGGTCGATCAGCACGGCATTGAACACCTGGCCCGCGATCTGTCGCCGGATCGCGCCCCGCCGCCAGTAGTCGGCCCCCGCGACGGGCCGCGTCCTCTGCCGCACCGGCCCCGGCAGCACCGTCCACAAAGCCACGAAATCCGCATGGCTGACGTGGTTCGCGACATAGATGCGCGGCCCCTGCCCCGGCGGCGGCAGGTCGATGGCCCGCAGGCTCAGCAGGGCGCGCGCCGTGGCGACGATGCCGCCCCGCGCCGCTTTCGCCAGAAACCCCGACCCCATGAACCAGCCCCGTCACACCTCTGCGACGACCATGCTACAGGAAAGCCCGGCCTTCTCAAGGGCCTGCGCGGGATCAGGCCGCAGCGGCGATCCGCGCGGCCAGCATCGCCACCTGCGCGCGAATATCCGGGATCGCCGTGATCTCCCAGAAGGCCGCGCGCGAGGCCGGCCCGATGGCGAGGATCCGGTCCGAGGCCCGCCCGTCCGCCGCGACCAGCCGGCAATCGTCCGTCACCTCGACCCCCAGCCGCAGCGGGTCGATCCGCGCCGCGCCCCGCGCCAGCAGATCGGCGATCAGCGGCGAGGCATTGGCCTCGGGGTCGTGACGGATGCCGCGACAGTCGATGATCCGCGCGGCGGGCAGCGCGACCTCGGCGCCCTGGCCATGCGGGCGGATCACCGCGCGCAAACTGCCGTCGGGGGCGCGCTCGGCCCGCAGAAAGGCCCCGCGTCGATGGACAAGCTGGCCGCGCGCCACGGCGTCGAGGATTCCATCCCCGGACGCGGCGGGAATGCGGTGGCGATGCACCTCCCACCAGGCGACGGCATGGCGCAGAAAGCGCGCGCGCTCCTCAAGGCCCATCGCCTGCCAGATCGCGGCGGCATGGTTGCGGATGCCATCGACCGCATCGCGCCAGGTGCCGCCCTGCGCCTCGGCCTCGCCCGCCAGCCCCCGCGCCCACCGCAGCAGCCGGCTGACCGGCGCGCCGAAGGGCACGTCGCACCGCCCGACCGCCATCGGCGTGCTGCGCGCGTGCGAGCGCGGCATCTGCCCCCGGCGCGAGACAGTCAGGATCGGCCCGCGATGCCCCGACTTCACCAGGCTCAGCACCTGATCGACCATCGACAGACCCGATCCGACGATGACCACCGGCGCCCCGACCGGCGTCGGCGGCACCGTAGCCCATGCGCCGAGCACCAGCCCCTCGGGGTCGGGCCCGGGCACCGCATGGCCGGTGGCCAGCACCGCCAAGTCGCCCGACAGCCGCGCGCCGCCGTCCAGATGCGCGACAACGCCCCCTGCCGTTTCCTCCAGCCTCAGCACCTGACGGCGCAGACAGGTCAGCCGGTTCCCCGCCCCCTGCCAGGGGGTCAGCAGATCGCCCATATAGGCGCCATAGGTCTGCCGGCTGACGAAAGTGTTCGGGGTCTTGCCCCGCCCCTCGGGCCGCGCCTCCAGCCAGTGCTGGAAATGCTGCGGCGCGTCGGGAAAGGCGCTCATGTTATGCACGCGGGTGTTCAGCAGATGATCGGAATCGCGGGTCGAATAGGCGATGCCGCAGCCCAGGATATGCCGACCCTCGATCAGCGTGACCCGGATCGCCTCGTCGCGGGTCAGCAGATGCACCGCCATCAGCACGCCGCTCGCCCCGCCGCCTGTCACCAGCACATGCCGGCATCCCGGCAAGGCGTCCGGCGGGCGCGGGGCGAAGGGCGCGATCCGGCTCATCCCCGGCCCTGCGCCTGTCCCGTGCGCGCACAGGTCGCGGCGGCGGTCACCGGCACCGGCTCGGCCGCGCCGGTAGGGGTAAAGACCGAAAACAACGCGGCAAGGCCCGCCCAGATGCCGGCCCCGCCCAGGGGTCCGAGCGGTTCCCCGCGCCCCGCATCTTCGGTTTCAGAGCTCCGCGCGAAGATCAGCGCCATCGCGGGATCGGTGCGTCCGTCAAGCATCGACTCACTCCTTGTCTGGTTTCGACAGGAATAGTCTACATGACAAGTCGTGATTGCCGCGTTCTATTTCGCCGGCGTTTCGGGGAAGATTTCCCCTGCCTCCGACCCGGATTCCACCGCCGCGCACACCCTGTCGCGGAACGCCGCCATCTCGGCCGCATCCGGCGCGCGGCCGCCGGAATAGGTCACGACATAGCCCGGAACGCGGGCGAACCGCATCTCCAGGCTTTCGCGCTCCTGCATCGAGATATAGCCGATCTGCACCATATAGATCGTGCGCGCCCGCACATCGGCATCCGCCGCCGCATGGCCCCACCGCACCAGCATCGCCGTCAGCGCGTCCAGCCGCGCCCGGTCGGCGGCCTTGATCCGCGCCATGACGCCCGGATCGCCAAGCGCCTGGCCCCGCACCGCCAGTTCCATCCGGTCGTCAAACCGGCCGGCCACGAAACATTCGAGGATGTTCAGGATCGCGCCGGCCTCGGTCTCCGCCGGGGTCTCGGTCGCGGCGATCAGCGGCGCGGTGGTCCGCACCTCCCACAGATCGGCCAGCGCCGCCAGCAGATCCTCGCGGTCGCGGAAGTGCCAGTAGAAACTGGTCCGGGCGAGTTTCAGGTCGCGCGCCAGCGGCAGGATCTTCACCGCCTCGACCCCGCCGCGGATCAGCGCGGCATGGGCAGCGGCGATCCAGCCTTCGCGCGATCCTCTCCAGCCGGTTTCCGTCACGCGTTCCGCCCTTTCGTCCCGGCCCGTGGTGTCGGACCCCGAGCCAAAACCCGCCTAGCAGATCGCAATCCGTCGTGAAAGCCGGGGACCGCAAAACCCGGGGCAAAACCTTCCCCGCGGGGAATCTTCCGGCGGATCAGCAAATCCGCAGCCTGACCCCAGGCGCGATCCGGGCCAGGACCCCCGCGATCCGCGCGGCCAGATGCGTCTCGACATAAGCCGCATGAAACCCGCTCGGCGCGCGCAATGTCAGCCCGCCCTCATCCTCCGTGGGGTCGAGCGGTTGCAGCCAGGCGGCGAAGACCGCCGGGTCGGCCGCCTGCAAACGCCGCGCGACCTGGCCCCACAGCGTTCCCTCCCCCGGCAGCGGCGCCTGGGGAAAGGGGATGATCCGTCCCCCCTGCCCTTCCGCCGGCCCGGGGTCCGGGCTCCGGCCAAGGCGCAGGACCAGATCCTCGCCCACCTTCTCCCAGTCCGCGCGGGTGTCTTCCAGGATGCGGTCGATCCCCAGACCGTAAAGCGTCACCCGCCCCCTGGCCGCCGCGCGCCGCTCGACCAGCCAGCCGCGCGCCCGAAAGGCCGCCATCTCGCGCTTGACGGTGCGCGGATCGACCGACCACAGCCGCGCGATCTCGGTCTGGCCGACCGACAACTGATCGTTCTGCCAGTTATACCGTGCCGTGATCAGGCAGATCAGCCGCAACGTCTGCCGTTGCAGCCCCCTGTCCTGGCTCAGCGCATGGACGCCCAGAATGGTCAGCAGATCGTATTTCCGGGTCGAGCCGCCACGCCCGACCGGTTTCTTCATCAACATGCGACTGCCCTCCGGCGGATGTTTCCCCGCCTTGTCGTTCACCGGCGTCTCAACGCTGATCCGTCCCGTCCCTGGAAGAACGCCGAAGCATCCCCCCGGAACCGCCGATCAAACGCTTTTCACCAGATTGACCGGATTAGCGTCCGAATGTCCGATTCTGTCAAGTCCGTGCTTCCGCCGCCCCGATCCGACCCTCCGAAGAATTATAAAGAATCCGGTTCATCAGGTAATGCGGGACATTCCATCATGTCCCCCCATCCGGCGATAATGTCCCCTCAATCCCTTGTGGATCCGCCGCGAATGTCCCCCCAATCCGGCGGGGTTCCACCATGCCGCCACCGGGATCCCGGACCCGCGCCGCGAATCGCCCAAGGCCCTGTCGGCACAGGAAAATCGCCCGATCGCAGAATTTACCCCTTCAGCATAACTTAGCTTTTGCGGTTTTGGCAAATCCGGCGTATTTCTGGCCGCATCAATAATCTACGTCCAGAAAACGGAAACAGGCATGTACACCCACCAGGATCTCGCCGCTCTTCAGGCCCAGTCCCTGAAGATGCAGAGCTTCATCCGGCGGCAGACCTTCTCGCCCGAGCATGAAAAGACCCTCCGCCGCTTTTCCTCGTGGGAGGTGGCGGAACTGATCTTCAAGATCAACCACTCCACCTTCCGCGGCCGCCTCGCCACCGACGTCGACCTTCCCGGCGGGGAAGTCGAGGAGGAGGGGCGCCAGCGCTGGTTCTCGCTGACCGAGATCAACGACCTGCGCCGCAAGATGAAGATCAACCGCCACTCGCTGATGCCCAAACGCCCGGCGAACAAGCGGGCGATCCGCGTCGCGATCTCGAACTTCAAGGGCGGTGCCGGCAAGTCGACCGTGGCGCTGCACATGGCCCATGCCGCGGCTCTCGACGGCTACCGCGTGCTGGTCGTCGACTTCGACCCGCAGGCGACGCTGACCCATTCCATGGGCCTCTACGATGTCAGCGAGGAACACACTGTCTGGGGCATCATCGCCCGCGACCTGGTGCGCGAGACCGACCGGATGAACGCCGCCCCCCGCGCGGCCGAGTCCGGCACCGCCCTGCCCCAGCGGCGGCTGCCGACCTCGGTCCGCGACCTCGGCCTCGGCGATCTGCGCGTCACCGACTTCATCAAGCCGACCGCCTGGCCGACGATCGACATCATCCCCTCCTGCGCCAACGCGGCCTTTGTCGAGTTCGCCTCCGCCCAGTATCGCCACCTGAACCCCGACTGGTCGTTCTTCGCCGCCGTCTCGCGCTACCTCGATGCGCTGGCCGCCGACGCCTACGATCTCGTGATCTTCGACTGCCCGCCCGCCATCGGCTATCAGTCGATGAACGCGGTCTTTGCCGCCGACGTGCTCTACATCCCCTCCGGCCCCGGCTATTGGGAATACGATTCGACCACCTCCTTCATCGGCCAGTTGGCCGAGGCGCTGTAGGATCTGGCCGCCGGTTTCGACGGCACCTTCCCCACGGGGAA
>JAATGA010000479.1 GCA_015654855.1 Rhodobacterales bacterium | reverse complement strand
CGCGCCGCCGGGATCCTGACTTTCGGCCCGAACCGCGCGGCGGCCCAGGTCGAGGCCTCGAAGGCATTCACCAAGGAACTCTGCGACGCCTGCGGTGCGCCGACGGCAGCTTATGCCCGCTTCACCGAAGCCGCGCCGGCCCGCGATTACATTCGCCGCATCGGCGCGCCCATCGTGGTCAAGGCCGATGGCCTGGCCGCCGGCAAGGGCGTGATCGTGGCGGAAACCATCGACCAGGCGCTCGCCGCCGTCGACGACATGTTCGGCGGCGAATTCGGCGCCGCCGGGGCCGAGGTGGTGATCGAGGAGTTCATGGCGGGCGAAGAGGCGAGCTTCTTCGTGCTGACCGACGGCACCGACGCCCTGCCCATCGGCACCGCCCAGGACCACAAGCGCGCGGGCGACGGAGACACCGGCCCCAACACCGGCGGCATGGGGGCCTATTGCCCGGCCCCCGTCCTGACCCCCGCCCTGCAAAAACAGGCGCTGGAGGAGATCGTCCTGCCCTCGATCCGCGAGCTTTCGCGGCGGGGCACGCCCTATTCCGGCGTGCTTTACGCCGGGTTGATGATCGAAGGCGGGCGGTCCCGGCTGGTCGAATACAACGCCCGCTTCGGCGACCCCGAGGCCCAGGTGATGATGATGCGGCTCGGCGCGCAGACGCTGGACCTGTTGCTCGCCACCGCCGAGGGGCGGCTGGCCGAGATGGATGTGAACTGGGCCGACGACCATGCGCTGACGGTGGTGATGGCGGCGCAGGGCTATCCCGGCGCCTATGCGAAGGGCACGGCGATCCGCGGCCTCGACGCGCTGCCCGACGACAGCCGCAACATGGTGTTTCACGCCGGCACGGTCGAGCGCGACGGCGCGATCCTGGCCAATGGCGGGCGGGTGCTGAACGTCACCGCCCGGGGCGACACCCTGGCCGAGGCGCGCGAGCGCGCCTATGCCATGGTCGATGCCATCGACTGGCCCGAGGGCTTTTGCCGCCGCGACATCGGCTGGCGGGCGCTGTAAGGGGCGGCCGCCTTATCCTGCGCAGAACGGAACCTGCGACCGGCCCGGCGGGTGCATCCCGACCGGGCTTTTCGCGCCGCCCCCCTTGCACCGCGCCCCCTGCCCGAAGCGGCGGCCTGCCACGCGCCCGCGCCTTGCGACCGCCGCATGGCCGGCATGAGCGGATGCCATCGCGACAGGCCGAATCCGGCAGGATATGAGCGGCGGACCCGTTCAACCCACAAAGCAAGAAACCAAGGCAGGGCAGGCATGATCGTTCGCGGAAAACCATCGCTCTGGCATGTGCTTACGGCCGTGCGCGGCTCGGTCCTGCCGGTGATCGCACCGCAGATCGTCGGCATGATGGCCTATGCCGCAGTCCTCGTCTGGATCGACCATACCTTCCACGATCTGCCGCACCCCGAACCGACCGCCTTCGGCGTGTTCGGGATCGCGCTGTCGCTGTTTCTCGGGTTCCGCAACAACGCCGCCTATGACCGCTGGTGGGAGGCGCGCAAGCTCTGGGGGCTGATGCTGGCGAACATGCGGGCGCTGGCCCGCGAGACCGAGGTGTTCCTGAAAGACGAGGCCGTGCGGCACCGCATCCTGCGGCTGGCGCTGGCGAACCTGCACCTGCACCGCATCAACCTGCGCCGCTCGGGCCCCGACGAGGCCTCGCGCGCCGCCACCGGGCGGGCGGGGCTGCCCGACATGGCCCGGCCCTGCGACGCGCTCGACGCCATGGCCTGGGTGCTGGCGGCGGAACGCGAGGCTGGCCGGCTCGACGGGTTCGGGGCGCGGCAACTGGCCGACCGGATGTCCGACCTCGGCAATCACCAGGCCGGGGCGGAGCGGATCGCGGTCACGCCGCTGCCTTACGTCTATTCGCTGCTCGTCTTCCGCACCTCCTGGCTTTATCTGCTGATCGTGCCCTTCTCGCTCGTCGGGCCGGCAAGCTGGATGACGCCGCTGGTCGTGGGGGTGATGGCCTATATCTTTTTCGGTTTCGCCGAGGTGACCGAGGAATTGTCCCACCCGTTCGACACGACGCCGAACGCGCTGCCGCTGAACGCGATCTGCCGGGCGGTGGAGATCAGCATGGCCCCCCACCTGGGCGAGCCCGCCCCGCCGTCGCTGGCCCCGGCGGATTTCCGGCTGGACTGACGGCGCGGCGGCCTCGCCGGGCCGTTGTTTTCCCGAAAAGAACCGCCGCGCCACTCCCGCAGTCCCGCGGCCCTTGCGCCCGGACCGCGCCTTGCATAAGAAGCCGGCGGTTTTCGGGCCGAAAAGGGGGGCGCGGGCATATGCCGCTTCTTGTTATGAAATTCTGCGGCACCTCGGTCGCCAACCTCGAGCGGATCGAGAACGCCGCGAAGAAGGTCGAGAAAGAAGTCGAGCGTGGCTATGACGTGATCGTCATCGTCAGCGCCATGTCCGGCAAGACCAATGAACTGGTCGGCTGGGTCGAGGGCACCTCGAAACTTTACGACGCGCGCGAATACGATGCGGTCGTGGCCAGCGGCGAGAACGTCACCGCCGGGCTGCTGGCGTTGCGCCTGCAAGAGATGGGCGTTCCGGCGCGGTCCTGGCAGGGCTGGCAGGTGCCGATCAACACCACCGCGCAGCACAGTTCGGCCCGCTTCGTGTCGATCCCGCGCGACAATATCGACGCGAAATTCGCCGAAGGCTTCAAGGTCGCGGTCGTCGCGGGCTTCCAGGGCGTCAGCCCCGAGGGCCGGATCACCACCCTTGGCCGTGGCGGTTCCGACACCACCGCCGTGGCCTTCGCCGCCGCCTTCGGGGCCGAGCGCTGCGACATCTATACGGATGTCGACGGCGTTTACACCACCGACCCCCGCGTCAGTTCCAAAGCCCGCAAACTCGACAAGATCGCCTTCGAGGAAATGCTGGAACTGGCCTCGCTCGGCGCCAAAGTGCTGCAAACCCGCTCGGTCGAGCTGGCGATGCGGTATAAGGTGCGGCTGCGGGTTCTGTCCTCGTTCGAGGATACCGACGAAAACTCCGGCACCCTGGTCTGCGACGAGGAGGAAATCATGGAATCGAAAGTCGTCTCTGGCGTGGCCTTCTCGCGCGAGGAAGCCAAGATCACGCTCTTCACCATCGAGGACCGTCCCGGCGTCGCCCAGGCGATCTTCGGCCCCCTGGCCGAGGCCGGGGTGAACGTGGACATGATCGTCCAGAACATCAGCGAAAAGGACTATGACGAGCACCACAGCGGCGCCGTCACCGACATGACCTTCTCCTGCCCGATCAACCAGGTCGAGCGCGCGAAAAAGGCAATGGAGGATGCCCGCACCCGGGGCGAGATCAAATACGACGAGCTGATCATCGACACCGATGTCGCCAAGGTCTCGATCGTCGGCATCGGGATGCGCAGCCATGCCGGCGTCGCCGCCCGCGCCTTCAAGGCGCTGGCCGCCGAGGGGATCAACATCAAGGTGATCGCCACCTCGGAAATCAAGATTTCCGTGCTGATCGACCGGAAATACACGGAACTGGCGGTGCAGGCGCTGCACGACACCTTTGGCCTCGAAAAGGCCTGAGGCGACGCTGCGGTCCGGCCCGTCTTCCGGGCTAAACCTTTCCGCATCGCAGAAAATTCGGGCGGTCCGGCAACGGGCCGCCCTTTTGTCCCGGCGCGCGCATTTTCGCTTTCCGCCCCGATCAAGCCCCCCTATAGAAGGGATAAGGCCATTTCAGGACGACCGGGACCATGCCCGAACGCAGCGAAAGCGACAGCCGCAAACTTCTGCGGCGCCTGCGCGATGTGCTGGCAACCCCTGCCAAGGGGCAGGATCGGCTTGACCGGATCACCCATCTGATCGCCGATTCGATGCGGACTGAGGTCTGCTCGATCTACCTGTTCTGCGACCCCGAAACGCTCGAACTCTTCGCGACCGAGGGGCTGAACAAACAGGCCGTCCATCACACCCGGATGAAGCTGGGCGAGGGTCTGGTCGGCCGCGTCGCCCGCACCGGCCTGCCGGTCAATACCGCCGATGCGCCCTCGGAAAAAGGCTTCCGCTTCATGCCGGAAACCGGGGAGGAGATCTATTCCTCCTTCCTCGGCGTGCCGATCCAGCGGGTCGGCGAACGGCTGGGCGTGCTCGTCGTGCAGTCGAAGACCGCCCGCCAGTTTTCCGAGGACGAGATCGAGGCGCTGGATGTCGTGGCCATGGTCCTGGCCGAGATGAATGAGCTTGGCGCTTTCCTCGGCGAAAACGAACAGGTTCGCGCCAAGCACCGCCAATGGGTGATGTTCCGGGGCGCCACCGGCCAGGAGGGCACGGCCGAGGGTCATGTCTGGCTGCACGAACCCCGCGTCGTGGTGACGAACCCGGTGGCGGACGATCCGCTGACCGAAATCGACCGCATCCGCGAGGCGGTGCAACAGCTCCGCGTTTCGGTCGACACGTTGCTTGAGGCGGAAAGCCTCGACAAAGACCAGCGCCAGGTGCTGGAGGCCTATCGGATGTTCGCCCATTCGCGCGGCTGGCTGAAGCGGATGGAGGACGACATCGCGCGCGGCCTGTCCGCCGAGGCGGCGGTGGAAAAGGAGCAATCGGCGGCCCGTGCCCGGCTGGAACAGGTGCCCGACGCCTATTTGCGCGAAAGGCTGCACGATCTCGACGATCTGTCGAACCGGTTGTTGCGGATCCTGACCGGCCAGGGCCGCGATACCGGGGCGGAAATGCCGCTCGACCCCGTTCTGGTGGCGCGCAACATCGGTCCCGCCGAACTGCTGGAATACGGGCGTAAACTGAAGGGCGTGGTGCTGGAGGAAGGCTCGGTGGGCAGCCATGCCGCCATCGTCGCCCGTGCGCTGGCGATCCCGCTGGTCATCCATGCCGAGCGCATCACGTCCGAAGCGCTGAACGGCGACCGCATCCTCGTCGACGGCGACCAGGGCGTGGCACACCTGCGCCCCGAGGAAACCGTCGCCCGCGCCTTCCGCGACAAGATGGCCATGCAGGCCGAGGCACAGATGCGCTATGCGTCTTTACGCGATCTGCCGGCCGAGACGCGCGACGGCGTGACCATCCGGCTGAACATGAACGCCGGGCTGATGGCCGACCTGCCCAGCCTCGAAGGCTCGGGGGCCGAGGGCGTTGGCCTGTTCCGCACCGAATTGCAGTTCCTGATCCGCAACAAGATGCCGCAAAGGGCGGAACTTGCCGCGCTTTACGCCCGCGTCATGGATGCGGCGAACGGGCGGCGCGTGGCCTTCCGCACGCTCGACATCGGCTCGGACAAGGTGCTGCCCTATATGAAGCCGCAGGACGAACCCAATCCGGCCATGGGCTGGCGGGCGATCCGCGTCGGCCTCGACAAGCCGGGCGTGCTGCGGATGCAGGTGCAGGCGCTGATCCGGGCCGCGAACGGGCGGCCGCTGACGGTGATGTTCCCCTTCGTGTCGGAACTGGAAGAGTTCCGGCAGGCCCGCGCGACGGTTCTGCGGGAATTGCACCGCGAACGCTCGCTCGGCCATGTGGTGCCCGGGTCGATCGAGATCGGCGCGATGCTGGAAACCCCGGCGCTGGCCTGGGCGCCGAAGTCGTTTTTCGAGCTGACAGATTTCATCTCGGTCGGCGGCAACGATCTGAAGCAGTTCTTCTTCGCCGCCGACCGCGAGAACGAACGGGTGCGCCGGCGCTACGACACGCTGAACGCCTCTTTCCTGGTGTTCCTCGGCCATATCATCGGGCGCGCGGGCGAAACCGGCACGCCCCTGTCGTTCTGCGGCGAGGATGCCGGACGCCCGGTCGAGGCGCTGGCGCTGGTGGCCATGGGCTTTCGCATCCTGTCGATGCGCCCGGCCTCGGTCGGGCCGGTCAAGGCGCTTTTGCGGCGCGTGACCCTGGCAGAGGTGCGGGCGGTGATCGACCGCGCGATT
>JAATGA010000524.1 GCA_015654855.1 Rhodobacterales bacterium | reverse complement strand
TTGAGGCAGAACTTTATCTTTCCCCCGCAGATTTCTGCGGAATATGCAGAATTTCTGCCGTCGATCTCTCGCACCCCAAGCTTCGGCGCTTACGATTATCCGATATTCGTCCCTAGCGCAGCCCGATCTCGGCGAGCGCGCGCGCCAGGTCCGGCGGCAGTGCGTCTTCCCGTGCGCGTCCTTCGGGCAGATCGCGCGGGCTTTCCGCCACCACCAGATAGCGCCAGCCCTGAAAGGCGCGGCGCGGCGCGGCCTCGGTGCAGATGACCTTTGCCTCCAGCACCAGCGCGCAGCGGTCGATCCCGTCCGCGCCCTGCCGCCGCTCCAGCCGCAGGATCCGCTGCCGGCACAACACCGCCCCCTTGATCACCCAATACAGCGACCCGCCGTCCAGCACCTCGGCCTCGCGTTTCGGCCACATGCGGGTGACATGCTCGGTTGTGCCCTCGGACCAGCGTCCACGCTGGCTCGTCTGCCAGTCGATCAGATCCTCGACCGACACGCAGCCGACGCATAGCTTGATCAGGTTCAGGGGCATGGACCGTCTCCGTAAGGCCTCCGGGTTTCGCATATCCCGGCGTGGCGCGCCAGTGAAGAGGCGGGCAGCCCCGGGTTGTCGGACGGGACGGGCGGCGCTATCTTCCTGTGCCGTTCCGCGCGACCCGATCTTCGCCGCCCCATCCCTCCCTGGCCAGACACGATCAGCCCGAGGCCGTCCATGTCACGCTTTTCCGCCCCCATCGCCGAACAGATCTGGGATATGAAATACCGGCTGAAGGATGCTTCCGGCAGCCCGGTCGACCGCACGGTCGAGGATACCTGGCGCCGCATCGCCCGCGCGCTGGCCACAACCGAGGCCGACCCCGCCCTGTGGGAGGATCGGTTCTGCGCCGCCCTTCAGGATTTCCGCTTTCTGCCTGCCGGGCGGATCACCGCCGGCGCGGGCACCGACCGGTCGGTGACGCTGTTCAACTGCTTTGTCATGGGCACGATCCCCGACACGATGGAGGGCATTTTCCAGGCGCTGAAAGAGGCGGCGCTGACCATGCAGCAGGGCGGCGGCATCGGCTACGACTTCTCGACCATCCGGCCGAAAGGGGCCGAGGTGCGGGGTGTGGCCGCCGATGCCTCGGGGCCCCTGTCCTTCATGGATGTATGGGATGCGATGTGCCGCACGATCATGTCGGCGGGCAGCAGGCGCGGCGCGATGATGGCCACGATGCGATGCGATCACCCGGACATCGAGGCGTTCATCGAGGCGAAGAAGGATCCGGCCCGGTTGCGGATGTTCAACCTTTCGGTGCTGGTGACCGACCCGTTCATGGCGGCGGTCAAGGCCGATGGCCCCTGGGAGCTGACCTTCGGCGGCAAGGTCTTCCGCACCCTGCCCGCGCGCGATCTGTGGAACCGGATCATGCGCTCGACCTATGATTTCGCCGAGCCGGGGGTGATCTTCATCGACCGGATCAATGCGATGAACAACCTTGCTTATGTGGAAACCATCGCGGCCACCAACCCCTGCGGCGAGCAGCCGCTGCCGCCCTATGGCGCCTGTCTTCTGGGCTCGATCAACCTCGCGCGACTGGTCAATGACCCCTTCGGACCGGATGCGGCGCTGGATATGGCGGCGCTGGAGGATCTGGTCCGGGTGGCGATCCGCATGATGGACAATACCGTCGACGCCAGCCGCTTTCCCCTGCCCGAACAGGCGGCCGAGGCCCAGGCAAAGCGGCGCATCGGCCTGGGCGTCACCGGCCTTGCCGATGCGCTGCTGATGACCGGCCTGCGCTACGGCAGTCCCGAGGCAGTGGAGGCCACGCGCACCTGGATGCACGCCATCGCCCGCGCCGCCTGTCTCGCCTCGGTCGATCTGGCAAAGGAAAAGGGCGCCTTTCCTTTGTTCGATGCCGAACTTTACCTCGCTTCCGGCACGATGCAGAAGATGGACGAGGATGTCCGCGCGGCGATCCGCGCCCATGGCATCCGCAACGCCCTTGTGACCTCGGTCGCACCGACAGGGACGATCTCGCTTTACGCCGGCAACGTCTCGTCCGGGATCGAGCCGGTCTTCGCCTTCGCCTACAGCCGCAAGGTGCTGCAACCCGACGGCAGCCGCACCGAGGAAGAGGTGGTCGACTACGCCGTCCGCCTGTGGCGAGAGATGAAGGGCGACGCCCCGCTGCCCGACTGGTTCGTCGATGCGCAAAGCCTCGCGCCGCTCGACCATGTGCGGATGCAGGCGGCGGCGCAGGAATGGGTCGACAGTTCGATCTCGAAGACCATCAACTGCCCCGAGGACATCCCCTTCGACGCCTTTGCCGAGGTCTATATGGCCGCCTGGGACATGGGCTGCAAAGGCTGCACCACCTACCGCCCGAACGCTGTCACCGGATCGGTGCTGAGCGTCTCGGGCAGCAGCGAAAAGCCCCCCACCGAACCGGCCCGGTCGGGCGAGGTGGTCTACCTTTCCGAACCCCTCGACCGCCCGGCGGCATTGGAGGGCGCGACCTACAAGCTGAAATGGCCCGGCAGCGAACATGCGCTTTACATCACCGTCAACGATGTGATCATCGCCGGCCGCAGACGACCCTTCGAGGTCTTCATCAACTCGAAGAATATGGAGCATTTTGCCTGGACGGTGGCGCTGACCCGGATGATCTCGGCGGTCTTCCGGCGCGGCGGCGACGTGTCCTTCGTGGTCGAAGAGCTGAAGGCGGTCTTCGATCCGCGCGGCGGGGCCTGGATCGGCGGACGCTACATCCCCTCGATCCTCGCCGCCATCGGCGGGGTGATCGAGCGGCATATGATTGAGACCGGCTTTATCGCCGGCGAAGGCATGGGCCTGAAATCCGACCCCCAGGCCGAGGGCGGAATCCGCAGCGTCCCCCCCGGCCCGGCCTGCCCGAACTGCGGCAGCTACGATCTGCGCCAGATCGAGGGCTGCCTGACCTGCGCCTCCTGCGGGTTCTCGAAATGCGGCTGAACGACAAAAGGGCGCCCGAAGGCGCCCTTTTGGCTTCGCTCCGCTTCTGTGCGGAAAGGCTGGAAGGCTCCCCCCATCCTCTTCGCAGAAATATCCTCGGGGGCGCCGATTGGTTCGCCATCGGTTCGAGAACCGATCCGCGCGGGGCAGACAGCCCCCGGCGGCCAGGATTCAGAGCTTGCCGGTCAGTTCCGGGACCAGGGCGAACAGGTCACCGACCAGGCCGTAGTCCGCGACCTGGAAGATCGGGGCCTCTTCGTCCTTGTTGATGGCGACGATGACTTTCGAGTCCTTCATCCCCGCAAGGTGCTGGATCGCACCCGAGATGCCGACGGCCACGTAAAGCTGCGGCGCCACGACCTTGCCGGTCTGACCCACCTGCCAGTCGTTCGGCGCATAGCCCGAGTCGACCGCCGCACGGCTTGCACCAACCGCAGCGCCCAGCTTGTCGGCCAACGCCTCGATGATCGCGAAGCTGTCCTTCGAGCCGACGCCACGACCGCCGGAAACGACGATCTTCGCGCTGGTCAGTTCGGGACGGTCGCTCGACGCAACCTTGTCCTCGACCCACGAAGACAGGTCCGAGGCCTTGCCCGAAACCGCCTCGACCGGGGCCGAACCGCCCGCACCGGCGGCGGCAAAGGCAGCCGTCCGCACGGTGAAGACCTTGATCTTGTCCGAGGATTTCACCGTCTGGATCGCGTTCCCGGCATAAATCGGGCGCTCGAAAGTCTCGGCGTCGATCACGGCGGTCACATCGGTCAGCACCATCACGTCCAGCAGCGCGGCGACGCGCGGCAGGATGTTCTTGGCATAGGCCGTCGCCGGGGCGACGATATGGCTGTAGCCCGGCGCGAGGCTGACGATCAGATCGGCCAGCCCCTCGGCCAGGCCATGGCCCGCGTCATCGGCGTGCAGCACCTTCGCCACGCCTTCCAGCTTCGCAGCCACGGCCGCGGCCGAAGCCGGACCCGCCACCAGCAGCGTCACATCGCCAAGGCTTTTGACCGCCGTCAGCGTCTTGGCCACCGAATCCGTTGCCAGTTGGTCGCCGTTCACATCGGCAAGCAGAAGAACCGCCATCTCAGATCACCCCCGCTTCGTCTTTGAGTTTCGCGATCAGTTCGTCGACCGAGCCGACCTTGACGCCCGCCTTGCGGCCCGCCGGCTCCACCGTCTTGACGATAGTCAGCCGCGGGGAGACATCGACGCCGTAATCGGCGGCGGTCTTTTCATCCAGCGGCTTTTTCTTCGCCTTCATGATGTTCGGCAGCGAGGCATAGCGCGGCTCGTTCAGGCGCAGGTCGACGGTCACAACCGCCGGCAGCCTGACCTTGATCGTTTGCAGACCGCCATCGACCTCGCGCGTCACGGTCGCCACATCGCCCTCGACCGCCAGTTCGCTGGCAAAGGTCGCCTGGGACCAGCCCAGAAGGGCGGCCAGCATCTGGCCCGTCGCGTTCAGATCGTTGTCGATCGCCTGCTTGCCGGTCAGAACCAGGCCCGGCTCCTCGGCCTTCACAACCGCGGCCAGCAGTTTGGCCACGGCCAGCGGCTCGATGTCGGTGCCGACATCCGCCGCCGCCTCGATCAGGATCGCCCGATCCGCCCCCATCGCCAGAGCCGTCCGCAGCGTTTCCTGCGCCTGCTTCACCCCGATCGAGACCACGATGATCTCGGAGGCGACGCCCTTCTCCCTCAGACGGATCGCCTCTTCCACGGCAATCTCGTCAAACGGGTTCATCGACATCTTCACATTCGCAAGGTCGACCCCGGATCCGTCCGCCTTCACGCGCACCTTCACGTTGTAGTCGATCACCCGTTTCACAGGCACCAATACTTTCATTGGTACGAATCTCCCGGTTTTGGTCCCCAAAGGGGAATGGCAGGCCCTCGGCACCCGACCTAGCCGATCCTGGCGCGCGAATACAGACCGAATGCGACGGATTTCGTCGCCCGGACGCCGCGTTCCGCCAAACAGGCGATGCTAGCTGCGCGTCAGCCCCGGAACCCACAGCACATCGGCCCGGCCATCGTCATTGGCGATGCGCCCGGCGACAAAAAACCAGTCGGACAAACGGTTAAGGTATTTGACCGCCGCCGGGTTCACCTCTTCCTCCGCCGCCAGTTCGGTGACCAGCCGTTCGGCCCGCCGACAGACGGTCCGGCAAAGGTGCAGATGCGCCGCAAGCGCGCTGCCTCCGGGCAGGATGAAGCTGCGCAAAGGCGTCAAGCGGGCGTTCATCGCGTCGATCTCTGATTCGAGCCGGTCGACCTGGGCCTCGATCATCCGCAGCGGCGGATATTCCGCCTCGGCGTCTCG
>JAATGA010000501.1 GCA_015654855.1 Rhodobacterales bacterium | reverse complement strand
TTGAGGTGCGGCGTTGCAGCGATCAGGAGATCAAGGCTGCACCGGTCACGAGCCAGAGGGAGCGCACCATACGAAGACGACAGACCAGAAGAGGCAGGCAAGTCGCGCCATCGGGACGATGGCCACAACAGAAACGGGAACATACCCTTTCAACCAGTCCGAACGGATAAAGGTCCACGCGAATAGCATGTTGATAAATATGGTATTTATGGAAGGGATGGCAGCCCGTAGGGGAGTCGAACCCCTCTTACCAGGTTGAAAACCTGGTGTCCTAACCGATAGACGAACGGGCCACGTTTCGGCGTGGGCGGCTGTCTAACGGCCCGCGCCCCGGCGCGCAAGGGGGAAAATGCGTCACGCCTCGGCGGCGTCCTCCAGCCTCAACTGCACCTTGGACCGCCCGCCCCAATGGTTGATCTCAAGCCTTCCTGCCAGGTGGAACCGGCGATGCCCCGCCTGTTCCAGCGCCGGTACCAGAGGCCCGTCGAAGGCACCGAAGGCCACTGCCTCGATCCGCGCACCATCGGGGCCGGTCGCAGTCAGGCGCAGATGGCTCTCGCCGATCCGGCGGGCGGCCACCCCCATGTCGGCAAAGGCGAAACGTGGCGCGGGCGCGCCCTGGCCGAAGGGTCCGGCCTGCTCGATCTGCTCGACCAGCGCGGTGGTCGCCGCCCCCGGCATCAGCATCCCGTCCAGCGCCAGATCGCGCGGCCCCCCTTCGCCCGCGCCCTGCCGGGCCAGCAGTTCGGCAAGCCGCGCCATCGCCGGCTCCAGGCTGTCGCGCGCGACGGTCAGGCCGGCGGCCATCCGGTGTCCGCCGCCGCGCAGCAGCAACCCCTCGTCGGCCAGCCGATGCACCGCCGCGCCAAGGTCCACACCCGAGACCGACCGGGCAGAGCCCTTGCCGATTCCATCCTCGAACCCGATCACAACGGCGGGACGGTTCGTCGCCTCTTTCAGCCGGGCCGCGACAATGCCGACCACACCCGGATGCCAGCCCTCGCCCGCCGCCCAGACCAGCGGGCCGTCGATGCCCCGCGCCTCGGCCTGGGCGAGCGCCTCCTCGCGCACCCGCGCCTCGATCGCGCGCCGCTCGGCGTTCAGCTCCTCCAGCCGCGCGGCGAACGCCGCCGCCTCGCGCGGATCGTCGGTGGCCAGCAGCCTCGCCCCCAGATCGGCCTGGCCGATCCGCCCGCCGGCATTGACCCGCGGCCCCAGAACGAAGCCAAGGCTGTAGGCCGTCGGCGCCGTGTCCATCCGCGCCACATCGGCCAGCGCCGCGATCCCCGGCCGGTCGCGGCGCGCCATGACCTTCAGCCCCTGGCGCACCAGCGCCCGGTTGACGCCTGTCAGCGGCGCCACATCGGCGACGGTGGCCAGCGCCACCAGGTCCAGCATCGCCATCAGATCCGGGCCCTGCACGCCATCGGCCCGCAACTGCCGGTTCGCCTCGACCAGCATCAGGAACACCACCGCCGCCGCGCACAGATGCGCGAGGCTGCCATCCTCGTCCTGCCGGTTCGGGTTCACCACGGCCAGCGCAGCGGGCAAAGTCTCGCCCCCCAGGTGGTGATCCAGGATCACCACGTCCGCCCCCTTCGCCGCCGCCACCGGCTCATGACTCAACGTGCCGCAATCGACGCAGACGATCAGATCATGCCGCGCGGCCAGGTCCGCCATGGCGGGCACATTCGGCCCATAGCCTTCGTCGATCCGGTCCGGGATATACAGAGTCGCCTGCCGCCCCATGGCCCGAAGCCAGGTCAGCAGCAGCGCGGCCGAGGCCCCGCCATCCACATCGTAGTCGGCGAAAACCGCGATCCGCTCGCCCCCCTGCACCGCGCGCAAAAACCGCGCCGCCGCCGGCCCCATGTCCCGCAGGCTCAGCGGATCGGGCAGCAGATCGCGCAGGGCGGGCGCCAGAAACCCCTCTGCATCGCCGGGCGCCACGCCGCGCCGCGCCAGCACCTGACAGACGGCCATCGGCAGGCGCGTCTCCTGCGCCATGGCCTCGCCCAGCCGAAGCAAAGCCTCGTCCGGCCCAACCCACCGCCGCCCGGTCAGCGAAGCGCCGACATTCAGAAAAGCCCGATCCATTCTCGCCCCCCGGAGGTCAGACATCTGCCTGCCCCCAACCCCTTTGCACAAATATCCTCGGAGGGTGAACTGGCCAAAGGCCAGGAGGGGGGCAGACAGCCCCCCTGCCCTGCTCACCCGCCGGGCGGTCACGCAGGCTCGACCAGCCCACGCCCTTTCAGCAGCGCGTCCACCCCCGGCATCCGGCCGCGGAACTGCCGATACAGCGCCTCGGCCTCCTGCGAGCCGCCGGCGGACAGGATGAACTTTTCGAGCTTCGCCGCCGTCTCGGGATCAAAGGCATCCCCCGTCTCGGTAAAGGCCGCGAAGGCGTCGGCGTCCATCACCTCGTACCACATGTAGCTGTAATATCCCGAGGAATAGCCGTCGCCCGAGAACACATGGGCAAAATGCGGGGTCGCATGGCGCATCCCGATCGCATGGGGCATTCCCAGACCGGCCAGCACCTCGGCCTGTTTCTGCATCGGGTCGGCGGGGGCCGGGCCGTCGTGGAACTCCAGATCCACCAGGGCCGAGGCGATGAATTCGACCGTGGCAAAGCCCTTGTCATAGGTGCCTGCGGCCAGCAGCCGGTCCAGCATGTCGCGCGGCATGGGCGCGCCGGTGGCGTAGTGGCGGGCATGGGCCTCCAGCACCTGGGGCACCTCCAGCCAGTGCTCATAAAGCTGGCTTGGCAGTTCGACGAAATCGCGCGCCACGGACGTGCCCGAGATGAAGCCATAGGTCACATTCGACAGCATCTGATGCAGCGCATGGCCGAATTCGTGGAACAGCGTGCGCGCATCGTCATAGGACAGCAGCGCCGGATCGCCCTTGGCGAAGTTGCAGACGTTCAGCACGAC
>JAATGA010000231.1 GCA_015654855.1 Rhodobacterales bacterium | reverse complement strand
GGTGGGCGGCGACGGCTACATCCTGATGGCCTCGCAAGATGCCAACGCCGCGCATCTCGACGGAATTTTTGAGGGCGTCGTGCCCGAGCTGAAGAAGCGGGGCGCGATCCGCACCAATTACGCGGGTCCAACCCTGCGCGAGAACCTGTTCAGCTTCTGACCCCCATACGCCAGGGGCACAGGCCCCGGAACAACGGAGAAACACATGACTGGGAAAACCGGGGACATCTCGGATGTCGTCATCGTCGGCGGCGGCTTTGCCGGTGTGGTGGCGGCGCGCGACCTCAGCCGCGCAGGCTATGACGCCGTTCTGCTCGAATCCCGCGACCGTCTGGGCGGCCGCACCTGGACCAAGCCAAGCCCCCTTGGCCGCGAACTCGAAATGGGCGGCGGTTTCGTGCATTGGCTACAGCCGCATCTGTTTGCCGAAATGGTCGCCTATGACATCGGCTTCGAGCCGGTCGCGCCAATCGACACGGTCTATTATATCACCGACGATGTGGTGAAATCGCGGCCGGTCGAGGAGTACAAGGCCTATGTTGGCAAGGCGCAGATCGCGCTTGCGGCGGGCGCGCTGGAAGCTTTTCCCGCGCCGCACACGCTGTTTCCGCTGACGCCAGCGGCGCAGAAGGCCGATCAGGTCAGGCTGCTTGATCATATCGAGGCGATGGATCTGGAACCTGAGCAAAAGCAGATGCTCAAGGCGCATTGGACGCTGTCGTTCAATGGCCCGGTCGAGGACGGTTCGCTGTCGCAGGTGCTGCGGCTGGTGGCGACGGCGGGTGGCACGTTCCAGATGCGACAGGCATCGGCCTCGAGCATGATGATGGCGGGCGGCACGAAGAAGCTGCTTGATGCGATCGCGGGGGATTCCACCGCCACCGTCCATCTCTCGACGCATGTCACAGCGATCCGCCATGATGCACATGGCGCCAAGGTCGAGACCAGCGACGGGCGGGTGTTCCGCACCCGGCGGGTGATCGTGACCTTGCCGGTCAATGCACTGAATTCGATTACCTATTCCCCCGCACTTTCGGCCCGCAAAACCGCTGCCGCCACGCGGGGGCAGGTCTCGAAAGGCGTCAAGATCTGGATGCGGGCGAAGGGCAAGGTCCGGCCCTTCATCGCCTTCGCGCCCGAGAAATACCCGCTGACGATGGCGGGCTATGAATACGATATCGACGGCGACACCATCCTTCTTGGCTTCTCGCCGCGCTCGGGTGACATCGACATTGCCGATCCGAAAGCGGTCGAGGCGGCGGTGCGGCAATGGCTGCCCGATGTGGAAATCCTGGCCGTGGATTCGCACGACTGGACCGCCGATCCGCTCTCGGCGGAGACATGGTCAATGTATCGCACCGGGCAGCTCCCCGATATCGAGGAGTTCAATCGCCCCGAGGGTGTTCTGCGCCTCGCGGGCAGCGATTTTGCTCTCGGCTGGGTCGGTCATATCGACGGCGCGCTCGAGACCGGGCGCCGCACCGCACGCCAGATCATGACCGAGCTTGCCGCCCTCGAAACCGCCTAAGCCCCGAAACATGACGGAGATCACCGTGGACAGACACGATGACATCGACACCCTCACTGGATTGACCGCACGGATCGGATCCCCCGGTTTCTGCACCGGCTTTTTCGATTGCGCGGACCGACTGTTCGGCATCGACCAGTGCTGCGTCTTCGTGTCCGGCGGTGCGCATCCGCGTCCGCTGGTCGCCGAGGCGCGCGACGCGGCGATGCTCCGCCATGTCCGGGAGTTAGCCTACAACTACATGCGCCGGGATCATCGCGCCGATCCGCTCTGGAACCGGAGCCGCGCTTTCGCCTTCTGCGAGCCAGAACTGCGCCGCCGAACACAGCTTCGGCATGGCGTACTGCATGAAATCGTGCTGAACGGGGTGGCGAACGGAAGCTGTCTCCAGATCGTGCTCGCGCGCGGACCGGAGCGGCCGGATTTCGACGATGCGGCCGTGGCGCAGGCCAGCCGCTGGGGGCAGATGCTCCTGACCATCGTGCAAAAACACAGCGAAATTGCCCCGGTTCTGCCCGTCGCACAGTCCGTTCAGGTGCGGATCCCGCATGACGAGCTTCTCGCCCGGGTGCGCCGCGCGATCGGCGAGGAGAATGACAACCTGTCGCCGCGCGAGGTCGAGATCTGCGCCAGCATCGTGCTCGGCTACACGATGGTCGGCATCAGCCTGAACCTCGGGATCAGCGTCAACACCGTCGCGACCCACCGCAAGCACGCCTACGCCAAGCTCGGCGTATCGAGCCAGAACGAGCTTTTCGCCCGCTATCTCACGCAGGTTGAAAACCAGATGCCCCGCGTGCAGTTCAACTGAAAGGAACGCAGTTTGCCCCCTCTCCCGCGCTCCGCGATTGATCGCGATCCGTTCCGCAAGGCGATGGCCCGGCTCGGAGCGGCTGTCAGCGTCATCACCTCGGACGGGCCCGCCGGCCTCGGCGGCACCACCGTCTCGGCGGTCTGTTCGGTCACCGACAGCCCGGCGACACTGCTCGTGTGCATCAATCGGGCCGCGCGCTCGAATGCGGTGATCTGCGGCAATGGCGTCTTCGCGGTCAATGTGCTGGCGGCGGGGCATGAGGCCGTAGCCGACCGCTTCGCCCGCGCAGATCTCGACGCCGGGGCGCGCCTCGCAAAAACCCCACATCGGCGTCTCGGAACCGGCGCGCCGGTACTGGATGCGGCGCTCATCGCTTTTGATTGCGAGGTCGCACAGAAAATAGAGGCCGGAACCCACACCATTTTCCTTGGCCGGGTCGTCGGCCTGCGGGAGGGCGCACATCCCGGCGCACTCATCTATCTCGCGCGCCGCTATATCGGCATCGGGCTGGAGACCGGCGCATGACGGCGCTGCGCCGGGACAGCTGGGCCTTCATGGCCTTTCTCGGGCTCCTCGCAGGGGTGCCGCCCCTGTCAATCGACATGGGCATCCCCGGGTTTCCCGAGATGCAGGCCGATCTGAAGACCGATGCCGCCGGCACCGCGCTGACGATGAGTATGTTCCTGATCGGCTTTGCCATCGGGCCGCTCGTGCTCGGGCCTCTGGCGGACAGCTTCGGCCGACGACCGGTGCTGATCCTTGGCATGTCGGTCTTTGTCCTGGCCGGGCTCGGCTGCGCCCTCGCGCCGACGATTGGCGCGATGCAGGGCGCGCGGTTCGCGCAGGGCATCGGTGCCGGTGCGGGCGGCACCCTGCTGATCGCGCGCGACATCGGCATGGATATCGGCACGGTGATGCGGGTCGAACTCAGCGCCTGCATCGAGGCAATCCGCTATTACGCCGAAGTCGCCGACAAGGTGATGGGCGAGGTCGCGCCCACGGCCGACGGCCTGCTCGGCCTTGTGCATCGACAGCCGGTGGGGGTGGTCGCCGCGATCGTGCCGTGGAATTCGCCGATGATGGTCTCGGCCTGGAAGATCGCCCCGGCGCTGGCGGCGGGCAACAGCGTGATCCTGAAGCCCGCCGAAACCGCCTCGCTCGCGCTCCTGCGGCTGGGCGACTATGCGCGGGCGGCGGGGCTGCCCGATGGCGTGCTCAATATTCTCACCGGGCGCGGCGCGGTCTGCGGTGCGGCGCTCGGGCTGCATATGGATGTGGATGTGCTGGCCTTCACCGGCTCGGGCCCGGTCGGGCGGCGGCTCCTCGAATATTCCGCGCGCTCGAACCTTAAACATGTCTATCTCGAGCTCGGCGGCAAATCCCCGAATATCGTCTTCGCCGATGCCGACCTGAAGAAGGCCGCGCAATTCGCCGCGATCTCGATTTTCGCGAATTGCGGCCAGATCTGCGCGGCGAATTCGCGGCTTCTGGTCGAAGCCTCGATCAAGGATGCCTTCCTCGCCGAGGTGATGCAGGTCGCGCAGGGCTTCGTGCCCGGCGATCCGCTGGACCCAACGACGCGGATGGGTGCGGTCAACAGCGCGGCGCAGCTCGGCCGCGATCTCGCCCATGTCGCGGGCGCCCTGGCCGAAGGCGCAGTGTTGCGGATGAGCGGCGCACGCACCCGCGAGGACAGCGGCGGCTACTACATGCAGCCGACGATCCTCGAGGTTACACCGGAGATGTCAATCGCCCGAGAAGAGGTCTTTGGACCGGTGCTGTCGGTTCTTGAATTTACCACCGATGAAGAGGCGATCACAATCGCCAACAGCACCGTTTACGGCCTGTCCTCCAGCGTCTGGACGACGAACCTGAAGCGGGCCCACCGGATGGTGCGCGAAATCGAGGCCGGGGTGGTCAACGTCAACACCTGGGGCGGAGGTGATCTGTCGCTGCCCTTCGGCGGCGTCAAGGAATCGGGCAACGGCTATGACCGCTCGCTCCACGCCCTCGACAAATACACCCATCTGAAAAGCGCCTTGTTCGACCTGACCTGAACCCAGCCGGCAGGAGCCGCCATGACCCTTTCCCCCGCCCGCCGCCGGATCGCCACCGGCGCGATCTTCCTCGGCACCTTCATGGCGGCGCTGTCGAACAGCATCATCACCGTGGCGCTGCCCTCGATCCAGCACGACCTCGATATCCCGCTCTCTGCGTTGCAATGGGTGATGGGGGTGATGGCGATGAGCCTCTCGGCGCTGATGCTGTCGAGCGGCCCGATCAGCGACCGCTATGGTCGCAAGCGGGTCTGGCTCGCGGGCGTGGCGATCTTCGCAACGGGCGCGATGGTCGCCGCGCTCGCGCAGAGCTTACTCGGCCTGCTGATCGGCACCGGGATCATCGGCGCTGGCGGGGCGCTGGCGATCCCCGGGGCATTGTCGCTCCTCACCCAGCTCTACCCGGCGCAGGCCGAACGCACCCGGATCATCGGGCTGTGGTCGACCTTCGTCACCGGCTCCCTGGTGATTGGCCCACTCGTCGGCGGCCTGCTGACCGAGGCCTATGGCTGGCAGGCCGTCTTCCTGTTCCTGCTGCCGATCGCGGGCACGGCCTTCGCGCTCGGCGTTTTCACCCTGCCCGAAAGCGCCAACCCCGAGGCCGCAGCCTCCGACATTCCGGGACAAATCCTCAGCGTCCTGCTGCTTGCCAGCCTCAGTTTCGCGCTGATCAGCACGGGCCAACGCAACGGCACAGCCGCAGGCACGGCCGGAGGTGTAGCCGTGCTAACTTTCGCAGCGTTCCTGTGGATCGAGCTGCGCGCCCCGCGCCCCGCGCTGCCTGTCGATCTGCTGCGTCAGCCGACCTTTGCCGTGGCCAGCACGATGTCGTTCCTGCTCGGCCTGTGCGGCTACAGCACAACGTTCCTGTATTCGCTTCTACTGCAAAAGGGGCTCGGGCTCGGGCCTTCGGCCACGGGCATCGCCCTGCTGCCTTATTTCGTCGCGATGGTGGTGACCTCAGTCAATTTTGGCCGCCTCACCCGCCGGTTCGGCCTGCATGACACGATGACCGCAGGCTATGCGGTGCTGGCGCTCGGCCAGGGGGGGATGGCGCTGATCGGGCCGGATACACCGCAGGCGGTGCTGACCGCGCTCTTCGTGGTCAGCGGGCTTGGCCTTGGGCTGGCGGTGCCCGCCGCCGGGGCCGCAGGCATGGCCGCCGCCCCACGCGCGCGCACCGGGGCGGTGTCATCGTGCATCAACACCCTGCGGCAGGCCGGGCTGACGATCGGCATCGGCCTGCTTGGCTCCCTCCTCAGCCTCGGCGCGGGCAGCAACACCGACCATTCCGGCTACGTCAGCGGCTTCACCCTCGCGATCCTGATCTCATCCCTGCTCTGCGCAAGCGGGGTGGCGCTTCTGCTGCTCACCCGCGCCCATGTTTCTCAAACCCAACAACGGAAGGATAGCACATGATTGATCCAGATCTCGAAGCCCGGATGCAGGCCACCGCCGAAGCGTATCGCAACAACAAACCCGGGGCCTATTTCGACGCTTTCGCCGATGACGCCACGATCCTGATCGGCGGACGGGGCCGCGCGTCGAAACAGATCTACCGCGCCATCTGGGAACGTGTGACCGGTGCGGGCGGTGGCGTTACAACCTATGCCGTCGAGGATGAACAGCGCCGGGTCTCAACTTCGGGCGAGGCGGTGGTCGTGACCTTCCGCATGCTGGTCGGTTATCGGGGAATGGTTCCCGGAATGCCCGATCAAGAAACCGATCATCGGTTTTCGGTCACCGAAGTCTGGTTCCGGACAGAAGATGGATGGAAAATCGCCCATATGGACTGGTTCGACGCCCCGGATGCCTGACGCCGCGTTACATCATTGATTTTAGAAACCATGGCGAGGCCGACATCACGGAGATGGCCAAGCAGGACGGGACGATCCCCTTCGTCGGGCGATCCATGCACGGAATGGGCGTTGTTACAGAAGTCCGCGTATGATCGATAAGCCTCCTTTCCCCGCTAGAATCAGGAGCCATTGATCATTCGGCGTGATCGTAATTCAGGCCCCTGAGCTTGTGCTGGTTTTGTGGACAGGGCGATAAGATCGTGAGCAGGGAACTGGAGAGTGGATATTACGGGCCGGGATTACGACGGGCCGGGATCATGGGCCGGGGTGTGGCGGTGGCGCAGGCTGCGCGTGACCTTGATGTGGCCGAGAGCATGTTGCGCCGCCGGATGCGGCAACTGACCGCGACCCCGGCCGCAGCTTTTCCCGGGAACGGGCCGATCTGGCCAAGATTGCAGCGCGGCAGAAAGACGGAGCACATCTGCGCCACGGGTTCGAGCAACGGCGCGAAGGCGCGGCTGCGGGCGGAGCGTGACATGCCTCGCCGAAAGCAGCGGCTTTTTCG
>JAATGA010000421.1 GCA_015654855.1 Rhodobacterales bacterium | reverse complement strand
GCGATGACCGACCGGATCGACGCCGCGCGTGAAAGGATCATGCGCCAAACCCTGACCGGCTGGCCGGAGGAAGAGGTGGCAATGCTCGTCACCCTTACCCGCCGCTATGCCGATGCAATGCTGGCAGGACCGGGCGAGGGCTGACCCTGGCCTTGTCACACGCACGCAAGAGGCAATTTGTCTCCCGGTCTCACGCATTCGCAACTTGAGCAGGGGATACGCGCCGGGCTAGCATGCCGCATTCGCGAGGCAGCATAAAAGGCGGTAGCATGGGTAAGGGCAGGGCGGCGGTTCGGACGCAGGCGAAGGTTGCGCAGGCGGGGCGAACTGACGGGCATCGCTGGCTTTGGGCCGGTGCGCTGGCCCTGGGGCTGGCGGCGATGATCCCGGCGGCCCATGCGCAGGAAACCGCACCCGCGGCAGATGCGGGGGCAACCCCGGCTGTGGGGGAAAAGATCATCCGCAGCCATGGTTTTTCAAATTTCGGCGATCTGAAATACCCTGCGGATTTCGCGCATCTGGATTATGTGAACCCGGACGCCCCCAAGGGCGGCGAGATTTCCATCTTCGCCAGCGGCACCTTCGACAGCATGAACCACTACACGCGTGAGGGCCGGGCGGGCGCGCTGTCGACCATCATGACCGAAAGCCTGCTGGCCGATGTCGATGATGAGGTCAGCTCCGCCTATTGCCTGCTGTGCGAAAGCCTCGAATATCCCGAAAGCCAGGACTGGGTGATCTTCCACATGCGGAAGGACGCGAAGTTCTCGGACGGAACGCCGGTCACCGCGCAGGATGTGGTCTTCAGCCATTTCCTGCTGCTGGACCAGGGCCTGCCCTCCTATGCCGAGGCGGTGCGGGCAACGATCCCCAAGGCCGAGGCGCTGGACGACTACCCCGTGAAGTCCACCTTCGCCGATGGCGTTCCGCGCAAGGATCTGATCCTTCAGGCGGGCGGCGTGCCGGTCTGGTCGAAGGCCTGGTATGACAAAACCGGCGCGCGGCTCGACAAAAGCTCGATGCAGATCGGTCCCGGTTCGGGCCCCTATATGCTCGACAGCTATGACATCAACCGCCGGATCGTCTATCGCCGCAACCCCGATTACTGGGGCAAGGATCTGCCGCTGATGAAGGGGCGGTCGAACTTCGACACGATCCGGGTCGAGTATTTCGGCGATACCTCGGCCGCGTTCGAGGGGTTCAAGGCGGGCGAGTTCACCTTCCGGGTCGAAAACAGCTCGGTTTCCTGGGCGACGGGCTATAATTTTCCTGCGATGGCGAAAGGTTGGGTGGCAAAGGTCGAACTGCCCAACGGCAACCTGCCCAATGCCTCGGGCTTCGTCCTCAACCTGCGCCGGCCGCAATTCCAGGACCTGCGGGTGCGCCAGGCCATCGCGCTGATGTATAACTTCACCTGGACCAACGACACGCTGCAATATGGGCTGTTCAAGCAACGCGAAAGCTTCTGGCAAGGCTCGGCGCTGGAGGCGAAGGGGGTGCCCGAGGGTAAGGAACTCGCCGATCTGGAGACGGTGAAGGACAAGCTTGACGATCCCGCGATCCTGACCGAACCGCCCTTCGTGCCGCATGAAAGCGGCAAACAGCAACTCGACCGCAGGAACCTGCGCCAGGCGCTGGCGCTGATGCAGGAGGCGGGATGGATCCCCGACGCCTCGGGCCGGCTGATGAAGGACGGCCAGACGCTGAAGCTGGAGTTCCTGACCGAGGATCCGGTCATGGACCGTTTCATCATCCCCTATGTCGAGAATCTGAAACGTCTGGGCGTGGATGCGACCTTCAGCCGTGTGGACCCCGCGCAATACACCAACCGCGAGCGCGCCTTCGACTGGGATATGATCTTTGACAGCTACAACACCGGGCTGGAGGAAGGCACCGGCCTGACGCAACGCTTTGGCACCGATGGCCTGGGCGACGTGTTCAACCCGGCCGGCTATGCCACCCCGGCGGTGGACGCCCTGGCCAAGACCGTCGTGGATGCGAAAAGCTATGACGATATGGCGGCGGGTGTGCGGGCCATCGACCGGATCATGCGGCATGACCTGTTCATGGTGCCGACCTGGTACAATCCGAACTACTGGGTCGCCTATTACGACATGTTCGAACACCCCGATCCGCTGCCGCCCTATGCGCTTGGCTATCTCGACTTCTGGTGGTTCAACGCGGACAAGGCGGCGGCGCTGAAATCGGCAGGGGCCATCCGCTAGATGGGCGCCTATATCCTTCGCCGGCTGCTGCTGGTGATCCCGACGCTGCTCGGGATCATGGTGATCAATTTCGCCCTGACGCAGTTCGTCCCGGGCGGACCGGTCGAGCAGGTGATCGCCAATATGGAAGGCCGCGGCAATGTGCTGGAGGGGATCACCGGCGGCACGGGCGACAACCCCGCCGGCATGAACGACGACCTGATGCGGAACTCCAATCCGACGTCGGGAGTAACGGGCAAGAACTACATCGGCGCGCGCGGCCTGCCGCCCGAGTTCATCGAGCAACTCGAACGCGAATTCGGTTTCGACAAGCCCCCCCTGGAGCGGTTCGCGTCGATGATGTGGAACTATATCCGCTTCGATTTCGGCAACAGCTATTTTCGCTCGATCTCGGTCGTCGATCTGATGCTGGAAAAGATGCCGGTGTCGATCACCCTCGGCCTGTGGGCGACGCTGATCTCTTACGCCGTGTCGATCCCGCTCGGCATCCGCAAGGCGGTGCGCGACGGCACGCCCTTCGACAGCTGGACCAGCGGCGCGATCATCGCGGCCTATGCGATCCCGGGGTTCCTGTTCGGCATCGTGCTGCTGGTTCTGTTCGCAGGCGGGTCCTACTGGCGGATCTTTCCGCTGCGCGGCCTGACCTCGGACGGATGGGAGCAGATGAGCCTTTGGGGCAAGGCGGTCGATTACCTGTGGCACATCGCCTTGCCGGTGATCGCCTCGACGATTTCCAGTTTCGCCACGCTGACGCTGCTGACCAAGAACAGCTTTCTGGAGGAAGTCCGCAAGCAATACGTGATGACCGCGCGGGCCAAGGGCCTCAGCGAGCATCGGGTGCTTTACGGCCATGTGTTCCGCAACGCGATGCTGATCGTGATCGCCTCGTTTCCGTCGGTTTTCGTCGGGGTATTCTTCGGCGGCAGCGTGATCATCGAGACGATCTTCTCGCTCGACGGCCTGGGCCGTCTGGGGCTGGAGGCGGCTTTGCAGCGCGATTACCCGGTGATCTTCGGCACGCTGTTCTTCTTCGGGCTGATCGGCCTGTTGATGGGGATCCTGTCGGACCTGATGTATATCTGGATCGACCCCCGCATCGACTTCGGGACGAGGGGGTAGGATGCGGCTTTCCCCCCTGAACCGGCGCCGCTGGCGCAATTTCCGCGCGAATGGCCGGGCTTTCTGGTCGCTGATCCTGTTCTCGATCCTGTTCGGCCTGTCGCTGTTTGCGGAATTCGTCGCCAACGACCGTCCGCTTCTGGTCAGCTATCGCGGCGCACTTTACGCGCCCGTGGTGCGGTTCTACCCGGAGACCACTTTCGGCGGCGATTTCAACACCGAGGCCGCCTATCGCGACCCCGAGGTGCAATGCCTGATCGCCTCGGGCGGGGCCGGGGGCTGTTGGGACGACCCCGAAACCACCCTGGCCGAGGCGCGCGACAAGGGCACTGTCGATGGCCGGCCGGTCGAAAGGGGCTGGATGCTCTGGCCGCCGATCCCCTACAGCTATTCCACCATCAACAACCTGACCGGCGCCGCACCCTCGGCGCCGGATGCGCAGCACTGGCTGGGCACGGACGATACCGCGCGCGATGTGCTGGCGCGGATCATCTACGGCTTCCGCCTCTCGGTCGGCTTCGCGCTGATCGTGACCGCTCTGACCTCGGTTCTGGGCATCGCGGC
>JAATGA010000332.1 GCA_015654855.1 Rhodobacterales bacterium | reverse complement strand
GGGCGGAAAGCCCCCCTTTCTCCGGGTTCCGCTGCTGTCGGCTATCGGGAGGAACGCGGGCGATGCGAGGCGGAAAGCCACCTGCCGCCGGCATCCGAATCTGCCCGTCGCCGTGCGGATGGGGCAGTCGCCGCCAAGGGGGCGTGCGGAAGACGGGGGCTCTGCGGGCGAAGCCCCGCCGCCTGTCAGGCGGCCCCGGTCAGGCGCGGGTCGAAGGGATAGCGGGTCAGGTTCTCGAACCCGGTTTCCGTGATCAGCACCTGATCCTCCAGCTTGACCGAAAAATCGCCGCCCTCGGGGCTGACCAAAGCCTCGACGCACAGCACAATGCCGGGTTCCAGCGCCACCTCGAAGGCGCCGTCGACCCAGGCGTCGGGATAGGGGACGAAGGGCCATTCGTCGCACAGCCCGACCCCGTGCATCTTGCAGGAGTATTTCTGCCGCCAATACCGATCGTCGAGCTGATGCCCGCCATGCGTCAGCTCGCGGATCGTCACCCCCGGTTTCAGCATCGCCATATTCGTCGCGATATGGTCCAGCGCGTGGTTCGTCGCCGAGATCATCGCATTGGTCGGCCGCGCGTCGCCGATCCACCAGGTCCGGCTGATGTCGCAGCAGATGCCATAGCTGCCGATCAGATCGGTGTCGAAGGCCACGATCTCGTTCGGTTGTACGATCCGGGGGCCGCATTCCTGAAACCAGGGGTTGGTGCGCGGACCGGAGGCGAGCAGCCGCGTCTCGATCCATTCGCCGCCGCGACGGATGTTGCCCTTGTGCAGTTCCGCCCAGATGTCGTCCTCGCTGACATGGCCCTTCGGCACGTTCTCGCGGGTGAAGGCCTCCATCTCGGCCATCGAGGTCTCGCAGGCGTGCATGGCGCAGCGCATGGCGAGGATCTCGTCCGGGCCCTTGATCGCGCGGGCGCGTTCGGTGACGACCTCGCCTTCCAGCACCTCGAACCCGGCGCGCTCCAGCGCGCGCAAGCCATGGACCATGATCTTGTCGACCGCGATCCGCCGGTTGGTCCCGGCATGTGCGCGCATCACCTCGTCCACCTGGGCGGAGAAGGCGCGGGCATCCGCCGCCGTCGCATCGCCCGAGACGTTGTAGAAAAAGCTCGCGCCGTGGCGCAGTTCCTTCACCAGCGGGTTGAAATCGACGAGGAAAGGGGCCTGCTTGTATTCCCACATCACCATATGCCCGTCGGCGCAGACGAGGCAGGCGCGGAACGGGTTGTGGCTGTTCCAAAGCTGCATATTGGTGGTGTCGGTGGCATAGCGGATGTTCAGCGGGTCGAACATCAAAAGCCCGCCGATGTCGCGTTGCACCAGGCCCGCGACCAGGCGTTTCCAGCGATATTCCCTCATCCGGGTCAGGTCCGGCGGTGCGAGGCCTGCGCGTTCCCATTCGGCGAAGGCGAGCTGCGTCGGCCCGATCTCGACCCGGTCATTGTCATTGGGGGTGCCGTCGCCAAGCCTGTCGCCACGGTTGGGGTCGATCTTGCGTCGGTCGCGGTAATGGTCGCTCATGGCTGCCTTCCTGCTGGTCCGGGGCAGAGTGGCAGGGTGGCTGCGCTCTGCCTGCCGGAATGCGACAAGGCATGACGATTCAGGCCTGTTACCCGCGCCGGCGCGTGGCTAAATTCCGGCGATGGATACCGTGTTGCATAGATCTTTGCCCTTCGCCCCCTGGATGTTGCCGCATACAAGGCGGATGCCGGGGACGCAGCCGCTGGACCCCGCCGACTGGCTGCGCGTGGACGAGGCCTTCGCGGGTCAGATGGCGATCCGCGACCGGCTGATCGCCGACAGCCCCGAACTGGTGCATGGCCTCACCCCGCAGGCCGAAAAGGCGGCGGCGGAGCTTTACGACAAGGTGCTGGAGGAGGAGGCGCCGCGCCTCGGCTATCGCGTGGTTCCGGGCGGCATCCTGCGGCCCGACGGGGTGACGGTCCGCCCCGACGCCTCGCGGCCGCTGCTGACGCTCGGCCGGTTGTTCCAGAACGACTTCTGCCTGATGCAGGAGGATGGCGCGGGCGAGCATCTGCTGTCCGCCGCGATCCTGTGCTTTCCGGCGGGCTGGCGGCTGGCGGAAAAGCTCGGGCGGCCGATGATGCGGATCCACCAGCCTGTGACGCAATACGACGCCGACATCGGGCGGCGGGTGCAACGGCTGCTCGACGGGTTGCAGCCGGGCCGGCCGATCTGGCGGGCCAATGCGCATCACTCGCGCGCGCCGCTGTTCAACCCGCTGCCCGAGGATCACGGCAAGGATATGGACGAGGGCGAGATGCCCTGGATCCGGTCTGAACGGCAATGCCTGCTGCGCCTGCCGCAAAGCCGGGCGGTGGTCTTCTCGATCCACACCTGGCGGGTGGCGCTGTCGGACCTGACGCCGGAACAGGCGGCGGGGCTGGCGGAACACCCGATCCACCGCGCGGCCTGAAAGGGGGGCCTCAGCCCCCGGTTTTCGTCCACACCAGGGCGGCGGCCATCATCGCGGCACCGAAGGGAATCATCCGCGCCCTGTGCGAGGTATCCGCCGCGAAATCCGCAAGTTTCGGATGGAGGGCGGCCGCCCAGTCCGGCAGGCGTTTGCGGCGGGGATAGAACGCCTCGCGCAGCCGGGCCTGCTCGATCTCGCAGGGCGCCCGTTCCGGCCCCGCCGCACGCTTCGCGGGTGCGCGCGCCGCAAGACCCGGAACGATTGCCGCCGGGCAGGTCAGATCGCGGATCTCGGCGCCGGAGGGCAGCGCGTCGACCAGCAGGTCGACCAGATCGCTTGCGACCACGCCCTCGGCCTCGGTCCACAGCACGGCGTCGCAGGGATGCTCCCGCACGATCCGCTCGACCAGGGCGCTGCACAGGTAATGCGGGCGCAGCGGCGGCGCGTCCGGCCGGACCGGCTGTGGCGAAGGCCCGACGGCCACCGTCAGGCAGGCGCGATGCCCGCTGCCGGTCGCCTCGGCGATGCCCAGGACGATGCGGCAGCCGTCGCAGTCGAAGATGACGATGTCATCCTCGGACCAGTCGAGCCGGCAGGTCTGCGACTGCAAGGTGGCGACGGCCTGCTCCATCCCGCCGACCAGCGCGGCGAAACCGGGAACCGGATAATCGGTGTAGAGGATCTGGGCGATCGTGCTTGTCGAGACATCCCGCATGGCGTTTCCCTCACCTGTAAGTCAACCTGAGGGTGAGTGGCAATTGTGCCCGGAATTGGTCGCAATCTTGTCAAATGAAGACTATTTTTCGCAAGACTGCCATATTTCCGCCCAAATGACAAAGGCCGCCCGAAGGCGGCCTTTGAACCCGGATCCCGGAGGGATCAGCAGGAATAGTACATCTGATACTCGATCGGGTGGGGCGTATGCTCGTAGGCATAGACCTCTTCCCATTTCAGCGCGACATAGCCTTCGATCTGGTCCTTGGTGAACACGTCGCCCGCAAGCAGGAAGTCCATGTCCTTTTCCAGCTCTTCCAGCGCTTCGCGCAGCGAGCCGCAGACGGTCGGGATCGCGGCCAGTTCTTCGGGCGGCAGATCGTACAGGTCCTTGTCCGAAGCCGGACCCGGGTTGATCTTGTTCCTGATCCCGTCGAGGCAGGCCATCAGCAGACCCGCGAAGGCCAGGTAGGGGTTGGCCGAGGGGTCGGGGAAGCGGGCTTCCACCCGTTTGGCTTTCGGCGATTCCGTCCACGGAATACGGACCGCGCCCGACCGGTTGCGCGCCGAATAGGCCAGCAGCACCGGCGCCTCGAAGCCCGGGATCAGCCGTTTGTAGCTGTTGGTGCCGGGGTTCGTCAGGGCGTTCAGCGCCTTGGCGTGTTTGATGATCCCGCCGATGAAATACAGCGCCTCCTGGCTGAGGTCGGCGTATTTGTCGCCGGCGAACAGCGGCTTGCCGTCTTTCCAGATCGACATGTTGACGTGCATCCCCGAGCCGTTGTCGCCCTTCATCGGCTTCGGCATGAAGGTCACTGTCTTGCCATAGGCATGGGCGACGTTGTGGATGACGTATTTGTATTTCAGGATGTTGTCGGCCTGTTCGGTCAGCGTCCCGAAGATCAGCCCCAGCTCGTGCTGGCAGGTCGCCACCTCGTGGTGGTGCTTGTCGACCTTCATGCCCATGCGTTTCATGGTCGACAGCATCTCGCCGCGCAGATCCTGGGCTTCGTCCACCGGGTTGACCGGGAAGTAGCCGCCCTTGTGCTGCGCGCGGTGGGCGAGGTTGCCGCCCTCGACTTCGGTGTCGGTGTTCCAGGCGGCGGCTTCGGCGTCGATCTGATAGGCGACCTTGGCCGGCGTGACCGAATAGCGCACGTCGTCGAAGATGAAGAATTCGGCCTCGGGGCCGAAATAGGCGGCGTCGCCGATGCCGGACGATTTCAGATAGGCCTCGGCCTTCAGGGCGGTGCTGCGCGGGTCGCGGCTGTAGGCCTCACCGGTGTCGGGTTCCACGACGTTGCAATGCACGCACATGGTCTTTTCGGCGTAGAACGGGTCGATATAGACCGAGGCGGGGTCCGGGATAAGCTTCATGTCGGACTGGTCGATCGACTTCCAGCCGGCGATGGAGGAACCGTCGAACATGAAGCCTTCCTCGAAGAAGTCCTCGTCGACCAGATCCGCCACCAGAGTGACGTGTTGCAGCTTGCCCCGCGGATCGGTGAAGCGGACGTCGACGTATTCGACCTCTTCTTCCTTCATCAGCTTCAGGGCATCTTTGACCTTGCTCATCCCTTGGTCCTTTTATGCTGGTTGTTGCCTGATGCGAACAGGGCCGCCCGTGCGTCCCCGGTCGCGGTGTTCAGACCGCGTCGTCGCCGGTTTCGCCGGTGCGGATGCGGATCGCCTGTTCGACGGGCGAGACGAAGATCTTGCCGTCGCCGATCTTGTCGGTGCGCGCGGCCGAGACGATGGCCGCGACCGCGGCGTCCACCATGTCGTCGGCAAGGACGACCTCGATCTTCACCTTGGGCAGGAAATCCACGTCATATTCGGCGCCGCGATACAGTTCGGTATGACCTTTCTGCCGCCCGAAGCCTTTGACCTCGGTCACGGACAGGCCCTGGACGCCGGCTTCCTGAAGCGCTTCCTTCACCTCGTCGAGCTTGAAGGGTTTGATGATCGCTTCGATCTTTTTCATGGGCCGACTCCCCCGGAACTATGGCTTGCCCATGTTTCGACCACTTCTGCCCGACAGGGACAATCGGCCAGGATCGGGGTAGGATGGAAACCGGCCGGGGATTCTCGGTATAAGTCTAAAAAATGTGCATAACGCGGTTAATATATGCTTTGTGCGAACGGATCGGGCGCGAAAATGACCGAACTTCTGACATCTGCCCAAATGCGCGCCATCGAGAAGGCGGCAATCGACTCCGGCACCGTCACCGGCCCGGAACTGATGGAGCGCGCGGGGCAGGGGGTGGTCGCGGCGATTCTGGCCGAATGGCCGGATCTGGCGGAACCGTCCGGGGCGCTGCCCGCGCCGGCCGGTCCCCGGGTCGTCGGCAGACCGGCCGGCGCCCCGGAGTATGCGGATCAAGGGGAAGGGGGCGCGGCCACGCACCGGGCCGTGGTGTTCTGCGGGCCGGGGAACAATGGCGGCGACGGGTTCGTCGTGGCGCGGCTGCTGAAGGCGCGGGGGTGGGAGGTCGAGGTCTTTCTGCTCGGCGACCCGGAACGGCTCCCGCCGGATGCCAGGGCGAATTGCCTGCGCTGGCTGGATCTCGGCGGGATCACCCCCCATGATTCCGTCGCGCCGGATTTCGCCGGGCGCGACGGTCTTGTTATCGACGCGGTGTTCGGCACGGGCCTGTCGCGACCGCTGAGCGGCGTGGCGTGGGATTTCGTGCGTGCGATGATACGCGAAGGCGTGGACGTGTCTGTCGATGTGCCTTCGGGCTATTGCGCCGACAGCGGACGTTTTCTTTGCGACAACGACCCCGAGGGGTTCGATGCGCCGGATCCGCAACTGATCGTCACCTTTCAGCGACCCCGGCAGGGGCACATGCTGGATCAGCTCGGGCGCGCGGGGGCCCGCCTGACGGTGGTCGATATCGGGATCGGGGACTTCGTTCCGCGCCGGAAGCGCAACCCCACAGGCCCTGGCGATCCCGGGATCGTGGGCCTGACCTCTGCTACGACGGTACGCCGCGCCGAAGACAAGGCGCCGATCTTGTCGGAAGGCAGGCCGGCGCCGAACAAGTTCTCGCATGGCCATGCTTTTATCGTCGGCGGCGGCCCGGGGCATGGCGGGGCGGCCAGGCTGTCGGCGCGAGGATCGCTGCGGATCGGGGCAGGGCTGGCGACGATCGGCTGCCCGCCGGGGGCGCTGGCCGAGAATGCCGCGCGGCTCGATGCGGTGATGCTGCGCGAGGTGCGGGATGCGCAGGCTCTCAGCGAAACCCTGAAGGATGTGCGGATCAATGCGCTCTGCATCGGCCCGGCACTCGGAACCGGGCCGCGCGAGTCGGCGCTGGTGGCGGCGGCCCTGGCGGCAGGGCGGGCGACGGTGCTCGATGCCGATGCGCTGACGCTGGTCGCGCGCGATCCGGCGCTTTTCGCGGCGCTGCACGGGGCCTGTGTGCTGACACCCCATGGCGGCGAGTTCGCGCGTCTCTTCCCGGACATTGCCGCGCGCCTGGCCGCACCCGCCCTGCGCGGCCCGGCCTTCAGCAAGGTCGACGCCGCGCGTGAGGCCTCGGCCCGCGCCGGCTGCACGGTGCTGTTCAAAGGCCCGGATACTGTGATTTCGGAACCCTCGGGCCGTGCGGCGGTGAATGCGGCGCTGCGCGAACGGGCAGCGCCCTGGCTTGCCACCGCAGGGTCGGGCGATGTGCTTGCAGGCTTCATCACAGGCCTGCTCGCGCGGGGCTACAGCCCCTTCGACGCGGCCTGCGCGGCCGCCTGGCTGCATGTGGAGGCGGCACGCGGCTTCGGCCCCGGCCTGATCGCCGAGGATCTGCCCGAGGAACTGCCGAGGGTGTTCCGCGCGCTCGGCCGATAGCCCGCCGCGCAAGGCGGCGACCCCGTGCCCCGCCGCCTTGCGCGTCCCCGCGTTCCGTGGTTTGACGCCATCCGACCGCCCCCCTCGGAGCCTGCCATGACCGCGATCATCGCCTATGCCCTGCTGACGCTTGGCCGCCTCGCGCTCGGCGGGTATTTCGTCGCCACCGGCATCCGCCATTACCTGATGGGCGAGACGATCGCCGACAGCCTCGCCTCGCGCGAGGTCTCGGGCGCGCCGGGGGTGGTGCTGGGGGCCGCGGCGTTTCAGGTGATCGCGGGCCTGCTGCTGGCTTTCGGCCTTATGGTCCTGATCCCGGCGCTCTTGCTTTTCGCCTTTACCGTCGCGGTCAGCGTCACCCTGCTGAACTTCTGGGACCTCGACCCCTCGGCGGAACGCGACGCGGCGATGAACGGGTTCCAGCAGAACGTGGCCATCGCCGGCGGCCTGCTGGTCGCGGCCGCCTCGGCCCTCTGACCCGATCCGCGGCTTGCCCAATCCTCTCTGCACAAATATCCTCGGGGGGTGAGGGCGCAGCCCGAGGGGGGGCGGACAGCCCCCCGCGCCGCCGGCCGCGCAAGCCCCCGCATCCCTCTGCCCGCGACGGGTTGCATTGCCGCGCCCCGTGTGTATAACGCCCCCAGCTTTTTCCGCATTATCACGCGAACCGGCGCAGCCTCTCGTGGACGGGCCGCGGAAAGAGATCGACCCCGTCCTATGAAATGCGCCCGAACATGGGAATACACATGCCGCTTTACGAGCATGTCTTCATCTCGCGCCAGGACCTTTCCAGCGCGCAGGCCGAGGGCCTTGTCGAACATTTCTCCACGGTGATCGCGGACAACGGCGGCAAAGTCGTTGAAAACGAATACTGGGGCGTCAAGACGATGGCCTACAAGATCAACAAGAACCGCAAGGGCCACTACGCATTCCTGAAAACCGACGCTCCGGCGGCGGCGGTTCAGGAAATGGAACGCCTGATGCGCCTGCACGACGACGTGATGCGCGTGCTGACCATCAAGGTCGACAAACACGGCGAAGGCCCGTCGATCCAGATGCAGAAACGCGACGAGCGCGAGCGTGGAGACCGTCCGGAAGGCGGCTTCGGCGGCGGCGAACGGCGCGAGCGCAGCTTTGGCGACCGTGGCGATCGGGGCGACCGCCCGGATCGCGGTCCGCGTCGTTGATCAGGGGAGAGTGACAGATGGCCAACAAACCCTTCTTCCGTCGTCGTAAAGTCTGCCCCTTCTCGGGCGACAACGCACCTGCGATCGACTACAAAGACACCCGCCTGCTGCAACGCTACATCAGCGAACGCGGCAAGATCGTGCCTTCGCGCATCACCGCCGTCTCGGCCAAAAAGCAGCGTGAGCTGGCGAATGCCATCAAACGCGCCCGCTTTCTGGCCCTGCTGCCCTATGCCGTGAAATAAGGAGAGACGCTCATGCAAGTCATCCTTCTGGAACGTGTGGCCAAGCTTGGCCAGATGGGCGAGGTCGTGAACGTCAAGGACGGTTACGCCCGCAACTTCCTGCTGCCGCAAGGCAAGGCGCTGCGCGCCAACGCCTCGAACATCAAATCGTTCGAGACCCGCAAGGCGCATCTCGAGGCCCAGAACCTCGAAACGAAGAAAGAGGCCGCTTCGGTCGCCGAGAAACTGGACGGACAGATCTTCGTGGTCATCCGTTCGGCTTCGGACGCCGGTGCGCTTTACGGTTCGGTGACGACCCGCGACGCGGCGGAAGCCGCAACCGAGGCGGGCTTCGGCATCGGCCGCAACCAAGTCGTCCTCGATCGTCCGATCAAGGACCTGGGCCTGCACACGGTCACCGTGAACCTGCACCCGGAAGTCTCGGCCAAGATCACGCTGAACGTGGCGCGGTCGGTCGAGGAAGCCGAGTTGCAAGCCTCGGGCAAGTCGATCCGGGAACTGGCAGCCGAGGCGGAAGCTGCGGCCGAGTTCGAGATCGCCGAGCTGTTCGACGACATCGGCGGCGCCGCCAACGAAGAGTGATCCTTTCTCGTCAGGGAAAAGACGAAAACCGCGCCGGGCGACCGGCGCGGTTTTTCTTTGTGCAGGCTTCGGGCGCGATGGCGACGCCTCAGGCCCGGATCACGCCCGTCACCAGGGTCAGCGCGACGAAGGCCAGCCAGACCGAGGCGGCGCGGCGGATCGCCTGTTGCCGATGCGCCCCGCCGCCGGCGCGGGTCAGCGTGCCGGCCCCGCCCCAGAGGGTCGCGACCCCCAGGACCAGCGCCATGAACAGCGCGAGTTTCGGCAGGTAATCCGCCGCCGACGGCGCGGGCAGCAGCACCAGTCCGAAGATCAGTGCCTTGGGGTTCAGCACCGTCGTCAGCCAGACGCGCCGCGCCCCGACCTCCGCCCCGGCCTCATCCGCTCCGCGCAAACCCCACAGCTTCGCAGCCAGCACCATGACCCACGCGGCCGCCGCGAGTTTCAGCCCCGCAGCCGCCGCGGGCCAGCGGTGCAGCACCTCGGCCCCCGCCCAGGTCAGCGGCAGGATCGTCGTCAGATAGCCGCCGAGTTCCGCCGGCATCAGCCGCAGCACCCGGCCCATGCCGCGCTGCGCCCCGGCCAGCGCCATCAGCGTGTTGGTCGGCCCCGGCGCCAGCAGCAGGGCCAGCACGGCGGAAAGGAAGGTCGCATAGCTCATGTTCAGGGTCCCGTCTCGCGCAGCCTTGCTAACGGCGCGGGGCGCGGGCGGCCTTGATCCAGGTCATGTCCCGCGGTCCGGCCGGTTACGGCGCGCGCATCTCTTCCGGCTTCAGCCGCAGCCAGATCAGCGCGCCCCCCGCTAGGATCAGGAAGGGCAGCATGGTCAGGTTGACCGCCTGCCAACCCTCTTCCGGGACGCCGGAGGAATGGATCATGAAGCCCGAGGCCAGCGAAGCGAGGGTCACGCCGCCGAACATGATCATGTCGTTCAGCCCCTGCATCCGCGCCCGCTCCTCCGGCCGCTGCGCCGAGGTCAGCATCGCCGTCGCGCCGATGAAGCCGAAGTTCCAGCCAAGGCCCAGCAGGACCAGCGCCGCGAAGAACTGCCCGAGATCCACGCCGGTCATCGCCACGGCCCCGGCGG
>JAATGA010000526.1 GCA_015654855.1 Rhodobacterales bacterium | reverse complement strand
GATGTTCTCGCCCCAGCCGGCCTTGCCGCGCAGGCAGATGCCGTAGATCTCGGCATCCTTGTCGGTGATCGCTTTCGCCGCAGCGAAAACCTCGGTCCAGGTCGGGCTTTCCGACAGGGTGAGGCCGGCCTTTTCCACCAGGTCCTTGCGATACATCACCATGGCGGATTCGGCATAGAACGGCGCGGCATAAAGCTTGTCGTCGACCGACAGCGCGCTGCGCACCGCCGGCACCAGGTCGTCGGTGTCATAGTCCGCCGGCAGGCCGTCCAGCGGCAGCAGCCAGTTCTGTTTGGCCCAGATCGGCACCTCGTAGTTGCCGATGGTCACCACGTCATACTGCCCGCCCTTGGTGGCGATGTCGGTGGTCACGCGCTGGCGCAGCGTATTCTCTTCCAGCGTGACCCATTGCAGCTTGATGTCGGGATTTTTCGAGGTGAAATCGTCGGTAAGCTTCTGCATACGGATCATGTCGCCGTTGTTCACGGTGGCGATGGTCAGCGTCGTTTCGGCCAGGACGGGAAATGAAAGCGCGCCAAGCGCGCAGGCCCCCAGAAGGGAGCGCATGATGACAGACATTGAAGTTCTCCTCCTCCAGATGCGACTTTTGCCCGCATCATTGGCAAATGCTCACCGGAAGTGGCAGAGTTGTCAAATCTAATCTTTCAGAGGACGCGATGAGCCACGACAAGAAGCTGGATCAGGCCGCTCGCGCTGCCTGGCTGTCCTATGTGGCAGGCCGCACCCAGGACGAGATAGCGCAGGAAATGGGGGTGTCCAGGCAGACCGCACAAAGGCTGGTCGCCCAGGCCCTGGCGGCCGGAATCGTGCGGGTGCGGATCGACCATCCGCTGGCCCGCTGCCTCGATCTGGCCAGCCGGATCCGCGACCGGTTCGGCCTGCACTTCTGCGAGGTCGTCCCGGCCGAGGGCGGACTTGCCGGCATCGGCATGGCGGTGGCGGCCCTGATCGAGCGCGAGCTTTCGCGCGAGGGTCCCATGACGCTCGCCATCGGCACGGGGCGGACTTTGCACGCCGCCGTGGGACAGATGTCGCCGGTCGACTGCCCGCAGCATCGCATCGTTTCGCTGACCGGAAACATCGCCCCCGATGGCTCGACCGCCTATTACAACGTGTTGTTTTCGCTTTCGGTTCTGGTGACCGCGCGCAGCTTTCCCCTGACCGTTCCGGTCATCGCCGCCACGCGCGAGGAATGCGAGGCGCTGCAACGTCAGCCCGGAAATGCCCGCGTGATCGAGATGGCGCGCAACGCCGACACGGCGCTCGTCGGCATCGGATCGGTGGGGTCCGACGCGCCGCTGCTGAAGGACGGTTTCATGCAGGCGGACGAGATGGCGGCCCTCGTCTCCGCCGGCGGCGTGGGCGAGATCATCGGGCGGGCCTATGACCGCGACGGCAATTTCCTGCCCTCGGACGGGCGTGTCGCCTCGGCCCATCTGCCCCAACGCCCCGGCGCGCTGGTGGTCGGCGCGGCCTTCGGACCCGACAAATTCCAGGCGATCCGGGGTGCTATCCGGGGGGGGATGATCGGCGGTCTGATCACCGATGTGGAAACTGCCGACTGGCTGCTGGCGAACTGACCTCTGACAGGGAAACGGCGGCCGAAACCCCCGTTTCTGCACTTGCAGCGGATTCGCTGCGCTCAGGCGATTCCGGTCAGCAGATCGGCAGCCTTGCTGACATAATCCTGCTGCGAGGGTTGCAGTTCCTGGCCCTTGTAATCCTCGAACACCGGCAGGAAGGGGTCGTCAACCAGGAGCTCTGGTCTCAGCCGGATGAGAATCGGGGGGGCACAGCACCGTTGATGATCGCCGGGGTCTCGTATTTGTCGATCAGGCGCTTGCGGCACTTTTTTCGTTTTCAGTGCCAGGTGGTCTCAACCGCGTGCGGCCAGCGCGGCCTCGATGCAGGCCGCCGCCGACAACACGCGCGCATCGGCGCCGCGCGCGCCGACGATCTGCAACCCGACCGGCAACCCGTCGGGGGTAAAGCCGCAGCACAGCGTCGCCGCCGGCTGCTGGCTCAGGTTGATCGGATAGCTGAACCCCGCCCATTCGGTCCAGCGGGCGAGGCCCGATCGCTCCGGCACCTCAAGCCCCGCGCCGAAGGCCGGAACCGAGACGGCGGGCGAGACGATGAAGTCGTATTCCGCAAGCAGCCAGTCCATCGCCGCCCCGAACTCGGCCCGGCGCACCTGGGCCCGGACCAGATCGGTCGCGGGGATGCGCGCACCCTCGGCCGCGACCCCCAGAAAGCCGGGGTCGACAGCCCCCCACGCCGCCTCGGCCACCGCCGCCAGCCGCGCGGCCGCCCCGGTGAACCAGTGCTGATGGAAAAGGTCCAGCAGATCCCCGCCGGGCAGCGTCACCGGACCCGCCACATCGGCCCCCGGTTCCGACAGGACAGGCAGCGCCGCCTCGACCGCCGCCCTGACCCCGGCATCCAGCCGGCCCGAGGGCGGAGTCATCCAGATCCCGATCCGCGCGCCTTTCAGCGGCGCGTCAACAGCGTCGAGCGGATCGAGCCGCCCCGCCCCCTGGTTCCAGTCGGCCAGATCGCGGCCCGACATCGCCCGCAGCATGGCCAGAGAATCGCCCGCACTCCGCGTCATCGGCCCGACATGCGCCACCGTCCCGAAGGCCGAGGCCGGATAGGCCGGCACCCGGCCAAAGGTCGGTTTCAACCCGGAAATCCCGCAAAACGACGCCGGCACCCGGATGGAGCCGCCGCCGTCGGTGCCAAGGTGAAACACCCCTGCCCCGGTTGCCGCCGCCACCGCCGCGCCGCCCGACGACCCGCCCGAGGTGCGATCCGCATTCCACGGGTTCCGCGTCACGCCGCAAAGCCGGCTGTCGGTGACGGCCTTCCAGCCGAACTCGGGCGTGGTGGTCTGGCCGATGAACACGCAGCCCGCCGCGCGCAGCAGCGCCACCGCCGGCGCATCGACCTGCCAGGGCGCATCCGGCGTCACCGTGCTGCCATAGCGCACCGGCCAGCCCCGGACCTGGACGATATCCTTCAGCGTGGTCGGCACGCCGTCGACCGGCGACAGGGGCGCGCCCTCTTTCCAGCGCCGCGCCGATTCCGCTGCCGCCAGTTCGGCCCCCGCGCGGTCGATCAGGGTAAAGGCATTGAAGACCGGGTTGATCGCCTCGGCCCGGTCCATCGCCGCGCGCGCCACCTCGACCGGCGACAGGCTGCCGTCGGCATAGCCCCGCGCCAGTTCCGCCGCGGACATAAGGCACAGCGCATCCGCGCCGGAAAACGGGGCGTTTTCTCGGATCATCGTCTTTCCCTGTTGCTGGCGCCGGCGCCTTTCGGCCCGCTTTCCCGGGGGCCAGACTGCGGGGATTCCTTCATTCCAGAAACTGTATTATATCGTGCCAATGTTTCATTTTATGTAGTAATGCGATGAAGCTCAGCATCCGGCAGTTGCGCTATATCTGCGAGGTCGCGCGCCAGGGCAGCCTGCTCGGCGCGTCGCAGTCGCTCAGCATCTCGCAAAGCTCGATCCTCGCGGCGCT
>JAATGA010000065.1 GCA_015654855.1 Rhodobacterales bacterium | reverse complement strand
GCTGGCGGTGCTGCGGATCTGCCAGGGCCTGGCGCTTGGCGGCAGCTGGGACGGGCTGCCCTCGCTGCTGGCGCTGACCGCGCCCGAGAACAAACGCGGCTTTTACGCCATGGTGCCGCAGCTTGGCGCGCCGATCGGGCTGATCGTGGCGGCGCTGCTTTACGCCTATCTGGTGTCGAGCCTCGGGGCCGAGGATTTCCTGTCCTGGGGCTGGCGCTATCCGTTCTTCGTCGCCTTCGCGATCAACGTGGTGGCGCTGTTCGCCCGGCTGCGGATCGTCGCGACCGAGGAATACACCCGCCTGTTCGAGGAGAGCGAACTGCAACCGACCCGCCTGCGCGAGACGGTGCGGGTGAACGGCGGTACGGTGATCATCGGCATCTTCGTGCCGCTGGCGACCTTCGCGATGTTCCATATGGTCAGCGTTTTCCCGCTGTCCTGGGTGGCGCTTTACACCGACGAGACGATGACCGGCTTCCTGCTGATCGAGGCGCTGGCGGCGGCCTTTGGCCTGCTGGCCGTGGTGGCCTCGGGCTGGCTGGCCGACCGGATCGGGCGCAAGCGGCTGCTGGTCGCCATGGCCGTCGCCATCGCGGTCTTCAGCGTCGCGGCCCCGGTGCTGCTGTCGGGCGGCACGGGGGGCGAGACCTTCTATCTGATCCTGGGCTTCGTGCTGCTGGGGCTGAGCTTCGGGCAATCCTCGGGCGCGGTCGCCTCGCTGTTCCGGCAGCAGTATCGCTATACCGCCTCGGCCTTCGTCTCGGACCTCGCCTGGCTGTTCGGGGCGGGTCTGGCGCCGCTGACCGCGCTGCTGCTGACCACATGGTTCGGCCTGCCGGCGGCGGGGCTGTATCTGCTGTCAGGGTCGGTCTGCACGCTGATCGCGTTGTGGTATTCCGGCCGGCTGGAGTTCCGTAAGGACTGATCCCGGGCAGAGGCGGCGGAAAGAAAAGGGCGCGCGGGTCGATCCGCGCGCCCGTTCCGTTTCCCGGCCCCTCCGGCTTTGGTCCTGCTCTCGCTGTTGTCCCCGGCGTCAGGCGCCAAGGGTCTCCAGCAGGTTCACATAGGCGGTCTGGCCCAGCCGGAAGGCGTCGAGCCGGAAGAACTCGTCCGGCGCGTGGATGTTCTCGTCGCCATGGCTGAAGCCGAACATCACCGCATGGACGCCGAGCGTGTCGATCAGCGTGGTCATCACCGGGATCGAGCCGCCGACGCGGGTGCGGAAGGGTTCGACCCCATAGGTTTCGGCCAGCACCCCGGCGGCGATGGCAGTGGCATTATGGCCCGACGGGATCTGGAACGGATCGGCGCGGCCGGGGTTCTGCACGACATCGGCGATCACGCCCGGCGGGGTATGGGCCAGCACATGCGCCCGGATCGCCGCGAACACACCTTCGGGCGTTTGCGCGGCGACGAGGCGGCAGGTGATCTTGGCCCGCGCCTCGGCCGGCAGCACGGTCTTGGTCCCCGCCCCCTGCCAGCCCGAGGTCAGCCCGTTCACGTCCAGCGTCGGCCGCGCCCAAAGCCTTTCACGGGTGGTATATCCCGGTTCGCCAAAGGTCGCGGGCGCGCCGGATTCGGCCAGGTATTCCGCCTCGTCATAGGGCACGCGGGCGATGGCGGCGCGGGTGTCGTCCGACAGGGGCAGCACGTCGTCGTAAAAGCCCGCGACCGTGACCAGCCCGTCGGCCGATTTCAGTGAGGCGAGAATCTGCGCCAGCGCCATGGCCGGGTTGGCAATGCCGCCGCCCTGCATCCCCGAATGCTGATCCGACCGGGGACCGTTCACCACGACCTCCATCGAGACGAGGCCCTTCAGCGCCTCGACGATCTGTGGCTGGCCGGGGGCCCATTGCAGCCCGTCGGCGGAAAAGATCATGTCGGCCTTCAGCAGATCGGCATTCGCCGCGACGAAGGGCGGCAGATCGGGCGAGCCGATTTCCTCTTGCCCCTCAAAGAAGAACTTCACGTTCACCGGTAGCCGCCCGGTGGTGGCCAGCAGCGCCTCGACCGCGAGGATCGGGATCAGCATCCCCCCCTTGTCGTCCGAGGCGCCGCGGCCGCGTATGATGTCGTCTGCGACCACAGGCTCGAAGGGCGGGGTGGTCCACAGATCGAAGGGCTCGGCCGGCTGCACGTCGAAATGGCCGTAGATCAGCACGGTGGGCTTGTCCGATCCGGCGTGCAACCAGTCGGCGACAACGACCGGATGGCCGGCGGTAGCCATCACCTGCGCATGTTCCATGCCGACCTTCGTCACCCGCGCCGCCACCCATTCCGCCGCGCGACGAACGTCGGGGATATTCTCGGGCTTGGCCGAAACCGAAGGGATGCGGATGAAGTCGAGCAGCTCCGCGATATAGCGGTCCTGTTCGCGGTCGAGCCAGGTTGCGCTGTCCATATCCCACCTCTTTTCTGCCGTTCTCTCCGACAAGCCTGGACCTGCGGGCGGCGCGCGGGCTAGCCTGTCCGCGACATCGCCCTGTCCCTGACGGAGGTTTGACTTCGCCCCCGTCGCCGCCTATCGCCTTTTCCGCCCCCATCCCCCGGAGCCTTATGGACCGCAGCCCCCTTGCCGAAAGCCTGACGAAAGACCTCTCGCTGACGGCGGGGTCGTTCATCGTCACGGTCTATGGCGATGTGGTGGTGCCGAGGGGCGAGGTTCTGTGGATGGGCAGCCTGATCGAGGTCTGCGCCCTGGTCGGCATCCGCGAGAACCTGGTGCGCACCGCCGTCTCGCGCCTCGTCTCGGCCGGGCGGCTGGAGGGGGAGAGGACGGGGCGGCGCAGCTTTTACCGCCTTGCGCCCGAGGCGCGGGCCGAGTTCACGCAGGCGGCGCGGTTGCTGTATTCGCGGGACGATGCGCCGGCGGGCTGGCTGATCGTCCATGCGCCCGGCCTGGCCGACGAAGCGCTGCGGGGCCAGGGGTTCGCCAGGCTGAGCGGCGATGTCTGGGTCGCGCCAGACCGGGGCCAGCGGGTTGTGGGCGCGGCGCTGTCGCTGCAGGCCGCCCCGCCGGAGGATCCCGCGACGCTCGCCGCCTGTTGGGATCTGGCCGCGATCCGGGCCGGTTACGAGGGCATGATCGCGCGCTTCGGCGGGTTGGAGGGCGCGACCGCGGCAGGGGGGCGGATCGGTGCCGGGGATGCGCTGATCGCCCGGCTGCTGCTGGTCCACGTCTATCGCGGTGTGCTGTTGCGCGACCCGCGCCTGCCGGAGGCGGCATTGCCCGACGACTGGCCAGGCTTTGCCGCGCGCAGGCTTTTCCGCAGGCTTTACAAGGACCTGTCCCCCGACGCCGATGCCGCCGTCGCGCGCCTGCTGGAGGGTGGCGATCGCCCCTTGCCCGAAACCACCCCCCGGACCGAAGCGCGGCTTTTCGCGCTCGGCTGACCGCCGGTTCGGCCCGCCGGGGCCTTTGCTGGCGCACAGACATTACAACATTATAAAAATATTGCTTCTCGTCGTAATGTTTCAGTGTTATAAGTTGACCAATCGGTCGGCGAATTGGGAGAATCGCCGGCTTCTCGCACGACAGCCGGGGAGGGAACGTATGCGCGAGGCATTCATCTGCGATGCGGTCAGAACGCCGGTCGGGCGGTATGGCGGAGCGCTGGCGACGGTGCGGGCCGACGATCTTGCCGCGCTGCCGCTGAAGGCGCTGATGGCGCGCAACCCCGACGCCGACTGGTCCGCCGTGGACGATCTGATCTTCGGCTGTGCCAACCAGGCGGGCGAGGACAACCGCAACGTGGGCCGCATGGCGGTGCTGCTGGCTGGGATGCCGGTCGGCGTTCCGGGCACCACGGTCAACCGGCTGTGCGGTTCGGGTATGGATGCGGTGGGACTCGCCGCGCGCTCGATCAGGGCGGGGGATTGCGACTTCATCATCGCCGGCGGGGTCGAAAGCATGACCCGCGCGCCCTTCGTCATGCCCAAGGCGGACAGCGCCTTTTCCCGCGCGAATGCGGTTTACGACACCACCATCGGCTGGCGCTTTCCGAATCCGGCGTTGAAAAAGGCGTTCGGCACCCATTCCATGCCGGAAACCGCCGATAATGTGGCCGCCGATTGGGGTGTCAGCCGCGCCGATCAGGATGCTTTCGCCGTTCGCAGCCAGCAGCGTTGGGCCGCCGCTCAGGCGGCGGGGGTGTTCAGGGACGAGATCGTCCCGGTGACGATCCCGCAGAAAAGGGGTGATCCCGTCGTCTTCGACACCGACGAACATCCGCGCCCCGGCACCACGGTCGAGGCGCTGACCCGGCTGAGGGGCGTGAACGGTCCCGACCTGACCGTCACCGCCGGCAATGCCAGCGGCGTGAACGACGGGGCTGCCGCGCTGGCGATCCTGTCGGCCGAGGCTGCCAGGACCCATGGCTTTACCCCCAAGGCCCGCATCGTTGCCATGGCGGCGGCAGGGGTCGAGCCGCGGGTGATGGGCATCGGCCCGGTGCCCGCCACCCGCAAAGTGCTGGCCCGCGCCGGCCTGACGCTCGACCAGATCGACGTGATCGAGCTGAACGAGGCCTTCGCGGCGCAGGGCCTCGCCGTGCTGCGCGACCTTGGCCTCGCCGACAACGACCCCCGCGTGAACCCCAACGGTGGCGCCATCGCCATCGGCCATCCGCTGGGGATGTCGGGCGCGCGGCTCGTCACCACCGCCACTTACCAGCTTCACCGCACCGGCGGGCGCTATGCGCTTTGCACCATGTGCATCGGGGTGGGGCAGGGCATCGCCATCGTTCTTGAGCGCGTCTGATCGGAAAGGGACTGCCATGTATGCACAGCTTGTGAAGTCCGAAGGGTCGAAGTCCCGCGAGGAGATGACGCCCGAAGAACTGTCCTTCCAGGACCGGATCGACCGGGGCGAGAAGGTCGAACCCAAAGAGTGGATGCCGGAAGGCTATCGCAAGACGCTGATCCGCCAGATCGGCCAGCACGCGCACAGCGAGATCGTCGGTCAGTTGCCCGAGGGCAACTGGATCACCCGCGCGCCGACGCTGGAACGCAAGGCCATTCTGCTGGCCAAGGTGCAGGACGAGGCGGGGCATGGCCTCTACCTCTATTCGGCGGCCGAGACGCTGGGGGTGTCGCGCGACGAGCTGATGGAGAAACTGCACTCCGGCAATATGAAATACTCGTCGATCTTCAACTATCCGACGCTGACCTGGGCCGATATGGGCGCGGTCGGCTGGCTGGTCGACGGGGCGGCGATCATGAACCAGGTGCCGCTGCAACGCACGAGCTATGGCCCCTATTCCCGCGCGATGATCCGCATCTGCAAGGAGGAGTCCTTCCACCAGCGGCAGGGCTACGACATCATGATGAAGATGTGCGCGGGCACGCCGGAGCAAAAGGCGATGGCGCAGGATGCGCTGAACCGGTTCTGGTATCCGGCGCTGATGATGTTCGGCCCGTCGGACAAGGATTCCATCCATTCGGCGCAGTCGATGGCCTGGAAGATCAAGATGAACACCAATGACGAGCTGCGGCAGAAGTTCGTCGATCAGACCGTGCCGCAGGCGAAATACCTCGGCCTGACGGTGCCGGACGAGAACCTCGTCTGGAACGAGGAAAAGGGCGGCCACGATTTCTCCGAGCCCGACTGGTCGGAGTTCTTCGCCGTGATCGCCGGCAACGGGCCCTGCAACGCCGAACGTCTGGGCGCGCGGGTCAAGGCCTGGGACGACGGGGCCTGGTTCCGCGAGGGGCTGATGGCCCATGCCGACAAGGCCGCCGCGCGTCGCATCGCCGCCGAGTGAGTTTTCGGGCGGGCCGCCGCGCCCGCCCGTCCCCGCACATATCCAGCTTCGGGAGGAAGCAAGACATGTCCAGCGAATGGCCCCTGTGGGAAATCTTCATCCGCGGCCAGCACGGCCTGAATCACCGCCACGTCGGCAGCCTGCACGCGCCGGATGCCGAAATGGCGATCCGCAACGCCCGCGACGTCTATACCCGGCGCAACGAGGGCGTCTCGATATGGGTGGTGCGCTCGAACGACATCACCGCCTCCTCCCCCTCGGAGAAGGGGCCGCTGTTCGATCCGTCGAACTCCAAGGTCTATCGCCATCCGACCTTTTTCGACATTCCCGAAGAAATCGGGCATATGTGATGGCCGGATCCGTTGAAGCGAACGCGGTCGGGGCGGTCGACCGGGCCGTCTGTGTCGAATGGCTGCAACGGGTTGGCGACAATGCGCTGATCCTGGGCCATCGCGTGTCGGAATGGTGCGGCCATGCGCCGGCGCTGGAAGAGGACATCGCACTGGCCAACCAGGCTCTGGATCTGATCGGCCAGTGCCAGCTTTGGCTGGGTCTGGCCGCCGAGGTCGAGGGCAAGGGGCGGACCGCCGACCAGATCGCCTATCTGCGCGACGCGGGGGCCTTCCGCAATCTGCTGCTGGTCGAGCGTCCGAACGGCGATTTCGGCCAGACGCTGATCCGCCAGTTCCTGTTCGATGCCTTTCATATCGCGCTGCTGCGCGCCTTGACGGAGTCCTCGGACCCGCGGGTGGCGGGGATCGCGGCCAAGGCGGTCAAGGAAGTGGCCTACCACCTGGAACGCTCGGCCGATCTGGTGGTGCGGCTTGGCGACGGGACAGCGGAAAGCCACGACCGGATGCAGAAGGCGCTGGATCTGCTGTTTCCCTATACGGGCGAGATGTTCACCGACGACGCGACTGATCGGGCGATGGCCGAAGCCGGGATCGCGCCGTTGCCGTCGCGCCTGAAGCCCGAATGGGACCGCACCGTCGCCGATGTGCTGGAGGAGGCGACGCTGACCCAACCGGGCCAGGTCTGGCAGCACGGGGTCAAGGGGCAGGGCGGCAAGACCGGGGTGCACAGTGAGTATCTGGGCTTCATCCTCGCCGAGATGCAGTTCCTGCAACGCGCCTATCCCGGCGCGACCTGGTGATGCCATGCAAAGCGCGACCCACCCCGACCTGGCAGAGGTCTGGCGCTGGCTGTCAGAGGTGCCGGACCCGGAAATCCCGGTGATCTCGCTGACCGATCTGGGCATTGTCCGAGATGTGGCCTGGGAGGGGGAAACGCTGGTCGTGACGGTGACGCCCACCTATTCGGGCTGCCCCGCGACCACGATCATCAACCTCGACATCGAGACGGCGCTGCATGATCGCGGGGTGGAAAAGGTGCGGCTGGAACGCCGCCTCTCGCCACCATGGACCAGCGACTGGCTGACCGTGGAGGGGCGCGAGAAGCTGCGCGCCTATGGCATCGCGCCGCCGATCGACGGTACGGCGCCCGACGGGCGGCTGGCGGGACGGATCTCGCGGCTGGCGGGCACCTCGAACCTGGTGATCGCCTGTCCGCGCTGCGGCTCGACCCATACCGAACGCCTCAGCCAGGCGGGATCGACGCCGTGCAAGGCAAGCTGGCGCTGCAAGGACTGTCTGGAACCCTTCGACTATTTCAAATGCATCTGAAGATGCCTGCGATAAGGAACGAACCCGAATGGCACGCTTCCATCCGCTGAAAGTGACCGACGTGCGCCGTGAAACGCGGGATGCCGTCGTCGTCACCCTGCGCCCGCGCGACGAGGACCGCGACCTGTTCGACTTCACCCAAGGGCAATACCTCACCTTCCGCCGCGACTTCGACGGCGAGGAGTTGCGGCGGTCGTATTCGATCTGCGCAGGCCGCGACGAGGGCTGCCTGAAGGTCGGCATCAAGCGCGTCGACGGCGGCGCCTTCTCGACCTGGGCCAACGAGAACCTCGCCCCTGGCGACGAGATCGAGGCCATGCCGCCGATGGGCAAGTTCTTCACGCCGCTGGATGGCGCGGCCGCGCGGCAATATCTGGGCTTCGCCGGCGGGTCGGGCATCACCCCGGTCCTGTCGATCATCAAGACGGTGCTCGCACGCGAGCCGAAGTCGCAGTTCACGCTGGTCTACTCCAACCGCCAGATCAACACGATCATGTTCCGCGAGGAGCTGGAGGATCTGAAGAACCTCTGTCTCGGCCGGCTGTCGGTCATTCATGTGCTGGAACAGGAAGGGCAGGAGATCGACCTGTTCACCGGCCGGATCGACGCGGAAAAGATGAAGGGGCTGTTCACCCATTGGCTGGACGCCTCGGCCATCGACACCGCCTTCATCTGCGGGCCGGAGCCGATGATGCTGGCCATCGCCGCATCCTTGCGCGACCACGGGCTGAAGGACGAGCAGATCAAGTTCGAGCTTTTCGCCAGCGGACAGAAGGGCCGGGCGAAGGCCCGCGCGGTCTCGAAAGTCGCGGTCGTGCCCGGCACCGGGGTGCAGGCGACGGTGACGCTCGACGGGGCGACCCGCAATTTCGAGATGGCACGCGATGGCCAGACCATTCTTGAGGCAGCCATCGCCGCCAGGCTCGACGCGCCCTATTCCTGCAAGGCGGGGGTCTGTTCGACCTGCCGCTGCAAGGTGCTGGAGGGCGAGGTCGAGATGGCCGTCAACCACGCGCTGGAGGATTACGAGGTCCGCGCCGGATATGTCCTGTCCTGCCAGGCCACGCCGGTCAGCGCGCGCGTGGTCGTGACCTACGACGAATGAGTGCCGGCCTTTCGGGGTAGCGGATGTCCGGGGGCGAGGGGGAGGAAACCATGTCCGAGACGATGAATATCGAGGATTACCTCGCGCAGGGTGGGGTTCTGACTGCGCCGGAAAACGTGCCGGCCCGCTATCGCGGCGAGTTGTTGCGGCTGATGTCGTCCTTTGTCGACAGCGAACTTGCGGCCTCGGCCGGGTTCGCGGATTCGATCAACTTCGCCCCCGCGATCCGGGAACGCATCGCGGCGAGCCGGATCACGCTCGAAAAGGCCGACCATGCCGAGCGGGTGCTGGGCGTGATGGGCAGCTTCGGCACCGATGTGCTGCGCTATCAGGCCAGCCACGACTGGTCGGCGCGGCTGCCGCGTGAGGCGGATCTGGGCACCAGCCGGGCGGGAACCGACAACCGGCTGGCGGTGTTCCACTATCCCATCGCCGGCTGGACCGACGCGGTGGTGATGAACGTGCTTCAGGGCCTGGCGACCGGCGTGCAGATGACCGAACTGACCCGGCTGTCCTACGCACCCCTGGCCGAGGTTTTCCGCGAGATCGCCCCGCGCGAGGCGCGCCATGCGGAACTGGGCCTCGAAGGGCTGGAACGCATCGCGGCCAGGACCGGGGGGCGGGCCGCGGCGCAGGCATCCGTCGCCTACTGGCGGCCGCGCGTGGCCACCACCTTCGGCGTCGCCGGTTCGGCGCGTTACGACACGCTGCGGAAATTCGGCCTGCGCCATGCTCCGAACGAGGATCTTCTGGCCTGCTGGGAAGGGCTGGTCGCCGACCGTCTGTCGGCGGCTGGCCTTTGAGATGCGGGGCGCGGAGGAACAGGTCCCCGCCCGATTACGAACGAATGTAAGGAAATGCCGATGAACGCCCCGAACCGCCCCGCGCGTCGACTTGAAAGCTATGTCTGCGGCCAGTGGGTCCGCGGCGCGAAAGAGGGGCCGGTGCTTCTCGACGCGGCCACGGGGGAGCCTGTGGCCACGATCGACTCGACCGGCCTCGATTTCGCGGGCGTGCTGGAACACGGTCGCCGCGTCGCGGGGCCCAAACTGCGCGCCATGTCCTTTCACGACCGGGCCGGGATGCTGAAGGCGCTTGGCCTCGCGCTGATGGAACGGAAGGAAGAGTTCTACGCCGAAAGTTTCCGCACCGGGGCGACGCGGCCGGATGGTTGGGTGGACATCGAAGGCGGGATCGGCACGATGCTGACCTTCGCCTCGAAGGGCCGGCGGGAACTGCCGAACACCCGGGTCCTGACCGATGGCGAGGTCGAGGGGCTGTCGAAGGACGGCTCTTTCGTCGCGCAGCATATCCTGACGCCGCTGCAAGGGGTGGCGGTGCATATCAACGCCTTCAACTTCCCGGTCTGGGGGATGCTGGAAAAGATCGCGCCGACGTTGCTGGCCGGGGTGCCCTGCGTGGTGAAACCCGCCAGCCAGACCGCCTATCTGACCGAACTGGTCGTCCGCCGGATCGTTGAGACGGGCATCCTGCCCGAAGGCGCGCTGCAACTGATCTGCGGCTCGGTCGGCGATCTGCTGGACCATGTGACGGGTCAGGATGCCGTAACCTTCACCGGTTCCGCCTGGACGGGGCGAAAGCTGAAATCGCATCCCGCCATCATCGCCAATTCCACGCGTTTCACCATGGAGGCGGACAGTCTGAACGCCGCGATCCTTGGTCCCGACGCGGTGCCCGGCACGCCGGAGTTCGATCTGTTCGTCAAAGAGGTCGCGCGCGAGATGACCTCGAAAGCCGGACAGAAATGTACCGCGATCCGCCGGGTCATAGCACCTCGCGCCACGGTGCAGGCCCTGACCGAGGCGCTGGCCGACCGCCTGGCGAAAACCGCGCTCGGCTTGCCGGAGGTCGAGGGCACGCGGATGGGTCCGCTCGCCAGCCTCGACCAGCGCCAGGAAGTGCGCGAACGGATCCGCGACCTGGCGACGGTGGCCGAGATTGTCGCGGGCGACCCGGAGGCGGTGCGCGTCACCTCGGGCGATGCGGGGAAGGGGGCCTTCATGAACCCTGTGCTGCTTTACGCCGACAAGCCCTTCGCCGCGACGGCGGTGCATGATGTCGAGGCCTTCGGGCCGGTTTCGACCATCCTGCCCTATGACGATCCGGGCGAGGCGGTGGAACTGGCGAAGCTGGGCAAGGGCTCGCTCGTCGCCTCGGTCTTCACCGACGACAAGGCGGTGGCGGAAGAGGTGGTTCTTGGCCTCGCCCCTTTCCACGGGCGGGTGATGATCGGCAACCGGCTGACGGCGAAATCCTCGACCGGGCATGGCTCGCCGCTCGCGCCGCTGGTCCATGGCGGCCCCGGTCGCGCCGGCGGCGGGGAGGAGATGGGGGGCATTCGCGGCGTGAAGCACTACATGCAGCGCACCGCCGTTCAGGGCGCGCCGCGTCTGCTGTCGGCTGTCACCGGGCGCTGGATCGAGGGCGCGGATGTGCAGCACGACATCCATCCGTTCCGCAAGTCGCTGGCCGAACTCGGGATCGGCGACCAGTTGATCACCGCCGCGCGCCAGGTGACGCAGGAGGATGTCGAGCATTTCGCGCATTTCACCGGCGACACCTTCTATGCCCATATGGATGCGGCCGCGGCGAAGGCGAACCCGTTCTTCGACGACCGCGTGGCGCATGGCTATCTGATCGCGAGTTTCGCCGCCGGGCTGTTTGTCGAGCCGAACCCCGGCCCGGTTCTGGCGAATTACGGCGTCGACAATCTGCGCTTTCTGTCGCCGGTTTATTTCGGCGATACGCTTCAGGTCCGGCTGACCTGCAAGGAGATCAACCCCCGCGCCAATGCCGAACATGGCGAGGTCCGCTGGGATTGCCAGGTCACCAACCAGGACGGCAAGATCGTGGCGCAATACGACGTGCTGACCATGGTGGCGAAGATCTGGCCGGCGGAGGCGGAATGATGCCGCGCGTCTACAGCTACGACGGGATCGTGCCCGTTATCGACCCGGCGGCCTTCGTCCACCCCGATGCGGTGGTGATCGGCGACGTGATCGTGGGGGCGGGGGTCTATGTCGGCCCCTGCGCCGTGCTGCGCGGCGATTTCGGGCGGATCGTGCTGCATCCCGGGTGCAACGTGCAGGAAACCTGCGTGATCCATTCCTTTCCCGGCAAAGATGTGGTGATCGGGATCGAGGGCCATATCGGCCATGGCGCGGTGCTGCACGGTTGCCATATCGGCCGCAACGCGATGGTCGGCATGAACGCGGTGGTGATGGATGGCGCGGTGATCGGCGAGAATGCCATCGTCGCCGCCATGGCCTTCGTGAAGGCCGGGATGCAGGTGCCGCCCGGTTCTCTGCTGGTCGGGTCGCCGGCCAGGGTTGCCCGCGAACTGTCGGCGGAAGAGATCGCGTGGAAACGACAGGGCACCGGCGTCTATCAGCGTCTGGCGATCGAGGCCGCCGACAAGATCGCCCCGGCGGCACCGCTGGCCGCTGTGGAACCCGACCGCCGCCGCGCGACGGCCCCGGCCTATGACCCGCTGTTTCTGGCGCGGGCCGGCTTTAGCGGACCGCCTTGATCCCTTCGAGGATCAGTGTCGTCGCGACATCGGCGTAATCCTCGCGGCTGATCCGGCCGCCGTCGCGAAACCACATATACATCCAGTTCATCATGCCGAACAGCGACATGGTGACCGGCGTCAGCAGCGGACGCTCCTTGTCGGCCAGGACCGGGTTGATCTCGTCCAGAACGCAGGCGAAGCGGCGCACGATCCGCCGTTCGACCGTCAGGATCGCCGCCCTCTGCTCGTCGCTCAGCGCGGCGGCGGCGTTCAGCTGCACCTTGTGCTGGTTGTCCGCGCCGCGATAGGTTTCCAGCACCGCGCCCACCAGACGCCGCAACCGCTGCGGCGGGGGCAGGGAGGTGTCCTCCGCCTCGTCCACCGCGGCCTCCAGCTCTTCGAGATGGGTCGTGATGATCGCGTAGATCAGCGCGTCCTTGCTGGGATAATAGTGGTAAAGCAGCGCCTTGGACACCTGCGCATGGGCCGCGACCTGCGCCATCGAGGCCTTGTCCATACCCTGTTCGGCGAAAACGGCCGCCGCGCAGTCGAGAATGCCACGCTGCTTTTCCCCGAAATCCTGTGCCCGAGTCCGAGCCATCGCTGTCACTTCCCTGAATCGCAGGAGAGGCGGCTTATGCCCCCGGGCACGGATCCCGGGGGCTGGCGGCCATGAATTAGCTTTCGCTTTAACGGCTGCGGGCGCGACTGTCACGCGCCCGCGCCGGATCAGTGTTTTGGCCGGTTGTCGACGACACGTTTCGCCTTGCCTTCCGACCGCACCACGCCGTTCGGATCGGCGACCTCGATCCGGGTCGAGACGCCGACGACGGATTTGATGTGATGCGCAAGTTCCTTGCAGGATTTCGCCCGCGCCGCCTCGTCCGCATGATCGGGCGCGCATTCGACATGGACGGTCATGTTGTCCATCCGCCCCGAACGGCTGAGCTCGATCTGGAAATGCGGGGCGAGACCCTTCACCTTCAGGATCTGTTCCTCGATCTGGGTGGGGAAGACGTTGACGCCGCGCAGGATGATCATGTCGTCGGACCGCCCGGTGATCTTTTCGATCCGCCGCATCGAGCGCGCGGTGCCGGGCAAAAGCCGGGTCAGGTCGCGGGTGCGATAGCGCACCATCGGCAGGCCTTCCTTGGTCAGCGTGGTGATGACGAGTTCCCCCATCTCGCCGTCGGGCAGCGGCTCGCCGGTCACGGGGTCGATGATCTCGGGGTAGAAGTGATCCTCCCAGAAATGCAGTCCGTCCTTGGTTTCGACGCATTCCATGGCGACGCCGGGACCCATCACCTCGGACAAGCCATAGATGTCGACGGCGTGCATGTCGAAGGCCTCTTCGATTTCCTCGCGCATCGCATTCGTCCAGGGTTCGGCTCCGAAGATCCCGACGGCCAGCGAGGATTTGCGCGGATCGAACCCCTGGCGGCGGAACTCATCCAGGATCGACAGCATATAGCTGGGGGTGACCATGATCACCCGCGGCTTGAAATCCTCGATCAGCGTGACCTGGCGTTCGGTCATCCCGCCCGAGATCGGCACTACGGTGCAGCCGAGCTTTTCAGCCCCGTAATGCGCGCCGAGTCCGCCGGTGAACAGTCCGTAGCCATAGGCGTTGTGCAGGATGTCGCCGGGCCGCCCGCCGCCGGCGCGGATCGACCGCGCGATCAGGCTGCCCCAGACGTCGATGTCGTTCGCGGTATAGCCGACCACCGTCGGCTTGCCGGTCGTCCCCGAAGAGCCGTGGATGCGCACCAGTTTCGTCTGCGGCACGGCGAACATGCCGAAGGGATAGGTGTCGCGCAGATCCTGCTTCACGGTGAAGGGGAATTTCGCGATGTCCTTCAGGGTTTTCAGCTCTTCGGGGTGGACATCGGCCTCGATGAACTTGCGGCGGTAAAAGGGCGAGTTCTCGAACGCATGTTTCAGCGACCGCTTCATGCGGTGGAATTGCAGCGCCTCGATCTCATCGCGCGAGGCGATTTCGATCGGGTCGAGATCCTGCTTGCGGGGGGTCAGGTCTTCCATGGTTCTCCTCCCTTGGAATGTCCGGTGGGAATGCTATTCGGGCAGATGGGTGCCCTTCACGGTGCGGGAATGGCCGCGAAACTCGGCCACATGCGCCCCGTCCTGGTTGGTGATGCGGATGTCATAGATGCCCGAGCGGCCGCGCCGCGACACCTCCTGCGCGGTGGCCGTCAGCCGGTCGCCGATGCGCCCCGGGATCAGATAGGTGACCGTGCAATGCTGCGCTACGACCAGTTGGTTGTAGCTGTTGCAGGCGAAGGCGAAGGCGCTGTCGGCAAGCGTGAAGATATAGCCGCCATGCGCGTTGCCATGGCCGTTCGACATGGCGCCGGTCACGGTCATCGACAGCGTGGCCGCGCCCGGGGCGATCCGGTCGAGGCTCATCCCCAGCCGCTGGCTGGCGCTGTCGTCGTTCCACATCGCGCGGGCCGAGGCCTCGGCCAGTTCCTGCGGGGTCATTTCCGAAACGGGTTTCATCGTCATTCTCCCCGGAACACCGCTTTGCGCTTTTCAAGAAAGGCGGTGACGCCCTCGGCATAGTCGGCGCTGCGCCCCGCCCGCTGTTGCGCGTCGCGTTCGAGATCGAGCTGACGGTCGAGCGTATTGGTCGCCGCCTCCTGGATCAGCCGCTTGGTCAGGCCCAGCCCCAGCGTCGGGCCGGCGGCAAGACTCCTGGCGAGCGTCTCGGCTTCGCTGCGCAGCATGTCGTCCTCGACCGCCTTCCAGATCAGGCCCCATTCGGCGGCCTTTTCCGCCAGCAGCGGCTCGGCCGTCAGGGCAAGCGCCTTGGCGCGCGGCTCGCCCAGGATGCGGGTAAGCGACCAGGTGCCGCCGGCATCCGGGATCAGGCCGATCTTCGCGAAGGCCTGGATGAACTTCGCCGATTTCGCCGCCAGAACGATGTCGCAGGCGAAGGCGATATTGGCTCCCGCGCCGGCCGCAACGCCATTGACCGCGCAGACCACCGGCTTTTCCAGATTGCGGATCAGCCGCAGCGTCGGATTGTAAAAGGTTTCGAGCGTATGGCCCAGATCGGGGGCCGGTCCTCCCTTGCGCGGATCGCGGTCGCCCAGGTCCTGGCCCGCGCAGAAGCCGCGCCCCGCGCCGGTCAGCAGCACCGCGCGCACCGCCGCGTCATCATGCGCGCGCCGGATCTGTTCGCGCAAGGCCAGGTGCATCTCTTCGTTGAAGGAATTCAACTTGTCGGGGCGGTTCAGCGTAAGCGTCAGAACACCCTCGGCCAAAGCCGACAGGACCGTCTCGGAACGGCTCATGGTCTCTCTCCCTTTCCCCGGAATTCCGGGGCTCCTCGCAGATTCTTGTTGCATAGTCCGACCGGTCGGTCAATGATATTTGAAGTCGGGAGAGGAGCCCGGCAGGGAGGTTCCGATGTCAGACCTGTTCGACCGTCACCGGCCGATGCTGAACGATGCCGTGCGCGCGCTTTACGCTCGCGGATACTGGACCCCTTTTGCTGAAATACCCAGCGAAAAGCTGTATGGAGAAGGGGTGAAGACCCGCGCCGATGCCGATTTCGCTGCGCAGCGAAATATGGGCTTCGACCTGCCCGGCCATCCCGAATCGCATCGCCAGGGGGCGGAGGTTTCGCCCTTCGGTCCGGCGCTTGGCGTGGTCTATCCGGCGGCGGATGCGACGGTGCTGATCGCCGCGGCGAAGGCGGCAGCCCCGGCCCTCGCCACAGCATCGGTGGAGGCGCGGGCGGGGGTCTGCCTTGAAATCCTGACACGGCTGAACCGGATGAGCTTTCTTCTGGGCCATGCGACGATGCACACCACCGGCCAAGCCTTCGCCATGGCGTTTCAGGCGGGCGGCCCCCATGCCCAGGATCGCGGGCTGGAGGCGGTCGCCGTGGCGTGGGAGGAAATGAAGCGCTTCCCCGCCCGGGCCATATGGGAAAAACCGCAAGGCAAGGCCGCGCCGCTGGTGATCGAAAAACACTGGACGCTGGTGCCTGCGGGCGTGGCGCTCGCTATCGGCTGCAACACTTTCCCGACCTGGAACTCCTATCCCGGTATTTTCGCCAGCCTCGCCACCGGCAATCCGGTAATCGTCAAGCCGCATCCGGCGGCGATCCTGCCGCTGGCGCTGACCGTGCGGATCGCGCGCGAGGTGCTGGTCGAGGCCGGGCTGCCGCCAGATGCGATTCTGCTGGCCGTCGATGCGCCCGGGGCGGAGATCACGAAGGATCTCGCCACCGATCCGGCGGTGCGGATCATCGACTATACGGGCTCGGCCGCCTTCGGCGCCTGGCTGCGCGACAATGCCCGCCAGGCGCAGATCTTCACCGAAGAGGCCGGGGTCAACAGCGTGGTGATCGCGGCGACCGACGATTTCGCCGGCATGTGCGCAAACCTCGCCTTCTCGCTGTCGCTCTATTCCGGGCAGATGTGCACCGCGCCGCAGAACATCTTCGTCCCGGAGGCGGGGATCGACACGGATCAGGGTCACATGAGCTTTGACGCGGTGGCCGTTGGCATCGTCGCGGCGGTCGATGCGCTGCTGGCGGATCCGGGTCGGGCGGCGGGGGTGCTGGGGGCCATCGCCAATCCCGCGACGCTCGACCGGCTGACGCGGATGCGCGAGACGGGCCGGGTGCTGCGCGAGGCCACCCCCGGGGGCGAGGGGCGCACGGTCTCGCCGCTCATCCTCGCCGTGAAGGCGGGCAATCCGGCGGCCGAAGGGGAATGCTTCGGACCCGTGGCCTTTGTGGTCGCGGCGGCGGATGCCGATGCGGGTATCGCCGATGCCGCACGCCTTGCGACCCGGCGCGGCGCGATCACCGCCGCGCTTTACGACACCGACGAGGCGCGGATCGCGCGGGCGGTCGCGGCCTTCGCCGTGGCGGGGGTGAACCTGTCGGTCAACCTGACAGGCAATATCTTCGTCAACCAGTCCGCCGCCTTCAGCGATTTTCACGTCACCGGCGCCAACCCCGCCGGCAATGCCAGCCTGACCGACCCGGCCTTCGTCGCCGCCCGGTTCCGCCGGGTGATGTGGCGCAGGCCTGTCGCCGCCTGACCGATACGACTTCAACGCAGGTTCTCTGGGAGGAGACAACGAATGAAGAAGACCCTGACGACGACAGCGCTCGGCCTTTTGGCCGCCCTTGGCCTGACCACGGCCGCATTCGCCGAGATCAGGATCGGCGCCTCGATCTCGGCCACCGGCCCCGCGGCCTTTCTCGGCGACCCCGAGGCCAAAACGCTGGAGATGCTGGTGGAGGAGGCGAATGCCGCCGGCGGCATCAACGGCGAGAAGATCGAACTCGTCCTTTATGACGACAACGGTGATCCGAACAAGGCGCGCACCTTCGCCACCCGTCTTGTCGAGGATGACGAGGTTGTCGCCATCATCGGCGGCACGACCACCGGCACCTCGATGTCGATCCTGTCGGTGGCCGAAGATGCCGAGGTGCCCTTCGTCTCCCTGGCGGGCGCCATCGACATCATCCAGCCGGTGAAGCCCTTCACCTTCAAGACGCCGCATACCGACCGCATGGCCTGCCAGAAGATCTTCGAGGATATGAAGAAGCGCGGTTTCACGAAGATCGGGCTGATCTCGGGCACCGACGGTTTCGGCGCCTCGATGCAGGCGCAGTGCAAGTCGGTCGTAGCGGATTACGGCATCGAGATCGTCGCGGACGAGACCTACGACCCCAAGGATTCGGATATGACGGCGCAGCTGACCAAGGTCAGGAACGCGGCCGGCATCCAGGCGGTGCTGAACCCCGGCTTCGGCCAGGGCCCGTCGATCGTGACGCGCAACTACAAGCAACTCGGGATCGAACTGCCGTTCTATCAGTCGCATGGCGTGGCTTCGGCCGGCTTCATCGAACTGGCCGGGGCCGAGGCGGCCGAAGGTGTCCGCCTGCCGGGGAACGCGCTGCTGATCCCGGAACTGCTTGCCGATGGCGATGCGCAAAAACCGGTCGTTACCGCCTACAAGGCCGCTTTCGAGACGAAGACCGGCACCCCGGTCGGCACCTTCGGCGGCTATGCGCATGATGGCTTTCTGCTGGTGACCGATGCGATCGGACGTGCTGACTCGGCCGAGCCGCAGGCGATCCGCGACGCGCTGGAGACGACGAAGGGTCTGGCCGGCGCCACGGGCATCTACACCATGTCGGCGCAGGATCACCTCGGCCTCGATCTGTCGGCCTTCCGTATGCTGGAAATCCGCGGCGGCAAATGGACGCTGGTCGAGTGACCGCCTGACGAAAGGTCCCCGCCCCCGGGGCGGGGACCGCCGCCATCCCGCCCCAGGTCCCGCAACACGCGCCGGAGAGCCCATGTCGGAACTTTTGCAATTCCTGTTCTCGGGGGTCACGGTCGGCGCCGTCTATGCGCTGGTCGCCCTCGGTTTCACGATCATTTACAACGCCTCGGATGTGGTGAACTTCGCGCAGGGCGAGTTCGTCATGCTGGGCGGCATGATCACCTGGTTCGCCCATGCGGCGGGTCTGCCGCTGCCGCTGGCGGCGCTGTCGGCCATCGTGGTGACGGCGGCGCTTGGCGTCGCGATGAACAAGCTGATGATCGAGCCCGCGCGCGGCGCGCCGGTCGTTTCGCTGATCATCATCACCATCGGCGCCTCGATTTTCATCCAGGGGGCGGCGCAACTGGTCTTCGACAAGCAGATCCACAGCTTTCCGGCCTTTTCCGGCGACGCGCCGATCCGCGTCGGCGGGGCGACGATCCTGCCGCAGAGCCTTTGGGTCATCGGGGGCGCGCTGGTGGTCTTTGCGGGGCTGTGGGTGTTCTTCACCCGCACCCTGCTTGGCCGCGCGGTGCTGGCTACCTCGAACAACCGGCTGGCGGCGCAGCTTGTGGGGATCAACACCAATTTCGTGATGGCCCTGTCCTTCGCCGTTTCGGCGGGGATCGGGGCGCTGGCGGGCGTGCTTGCCACGCCGATCACGCTTGTCGCCTATAACGTCGGGATCGGTTTCGCGCTGAAGGGCTTTGCCGGGGCGATGCTGGGCGGCATGGGCAACCCCAAGGGCGCGCTGGTCGGCGGTTTCGCCATCGGCCTGATCGAGGCGCTGACGGCGGGCTATCTGTCGTCGCAATACAAGGACGCGGCGGCCTTCGTCGTGATCCTCGCGGTACTGTTCTTCATGCCCCAGGGCCTGTTCGGCCGCAAATCTGCGGATCGGGTGTGACGATGCGGATAACCCCGAAACTCGCGACCCTGCTGGTGCTGGCGGCGCTGGTCGCGATCACCCCGTTCTTCTTTCCATCCGGCTATTACTACCGCGTCGGCGCGCTGATCTTCGTCAACGGCATCGCGGTGACCGGCATCGTTATCCTGACCGGTTACGCCGGTCAGATCAGCCTTGGCCACGCCGGCTTTGCCGGGATCGGCGGCTATGCCTGCGCGCTGGCGCCGGTGCACCTGGGCCTGCATCCGGCGCTGGCGGTGGTGCTGGGGGCGGCGGTTTCCGCCCTGCTGGCATATCTTGTCGGCCGGCCGATCCTGCGGCTGAAGGGCTATTACCTCGGCGTCGCGACCCTGGGCTTCGGCATTCTGGTGTCGATGGTGCTGAACAACGAACGCGACCTGACGCGCGGCCCGGACGGGATCGACGTGCCCGAACTGGGCCTGCGGGCGCTGTTGAAGGACCAGGGCCTGAACCTGACGAACGGCGAGTTCTGGTATTTCTTCTGCGGCATCTGCCTGATCCTCGGCGCCTGGATCGCGCTGAACCTGCACGACAGTCCGGCAGGGCGCGCGCTGCGGGCGCTGCACGGATCCGAGGTGGCGGCGCGCACCGTCGGCATCGACGTGGCCCGGATGAAACTGTCCGCCTTCGTGATCTCGGCCGTCTATGCCTCGGTCTCGGGCTCGCTGCTGGCGTTGCAGAACAAGTTCATCACACCCGATGTCGCGGGCTTCATGCACTCGATCGAGATGGTCACCATGGCCGTTCTCGGCGGGGTCGGCTCGGTGCTGGGGGCGATCCTGGGCGCCGGTATCCTGACGCTGCTGCCGCAGGTGCTGACCGTCTTCGCCGAATACGAACAGATGGTTCTGGGTCTCGTCATGGTGCTGGTGATGATCTTTCTGCGCGAGGGGCTGCTGCCCTCGATCCTGCGCCGGCTGAGGGGGAGGGGCGAATGACCCGCACGGACAAGGAAACCCTTCTGGCGGTCGAAGGCCTGGGCATCGCCTTCGGCGGGCTGAAAGCGGTGAACGATGTCAGCTTCGAGGTGAAGCCGGGCGAGGTCGTCTCGATCATCGGGCCGAACGGCGCGGGCAAGACGACGCTGTTCAACATGATCTCGGGCGTCTACCGGCCCGGGTCGGGCCGGGTGCGCCTGGGGGGCGAGGATGTGACCGGCATGGCGCCGCATCTGCTCGCCCGCCGGGGCATGAGCCGGACCTTCCAGAACCTGCAAATCTTCCAGTCGATTACGGTGCTGGAAAATGCCGTGACCGGATATCACCTGTCCGAAAGGGGGCCGATCCTCGCGGACCTTCTGTCGCTGCCCTCGTCGCGGCGTCGGGCGCGCGCGGCGGAGACGGGGGCGCGCGACCTGCTGGCCCGCGTCGGCCTTGAGCGTGCGGCGGAACGCGAGGCGGGCAACCTGTCCTACGGCTCGCTGAAACGGCTGGAGATCGCGCGGGCGCTGGCGCTCGACCCGAAGGTCCTGCTGCTCGACGAACCCGCCGCCGGTTGCAATGCGGTCGAGACGGAAGAGATCGACCATCTGATCGCCGAGGTCGCGGCGAGCGGAGTGGCGATCCTGCTGGTGGAACACGACATGAAGATGGTGATGCGGATTTCCAATCATATCGTCGTGCTGGACCATGGCGAAAGGATCGCCGAGGGCGATCCGGCCATGGTCAGCCGCGACCCTGCGGTGATCGCGGCCTATCTGGGTGCGGATGCGGAGGGGATCCATGCTGACGGTTGAAGGCTTGCGCTCGCGCTACGGCCGGATCGAGGTACTGCACGGGCTGGATCTGACGGTCGAGTCGGGCGAGATCGTCACCGTCGTGGGCGCGAACGGGGCGGGCAAGACCACACTTCTGCGCTGTCTGTCCGGCGTGCAGCCGGTGTCGGCGGGCACGATCACCTTCCGGGGCGAGCCGCTGACCCCGGTGCCCGCCTGGAAACGCCTGGGTCGGGGCCTTGCGCAATCGCCCGAGGGGCGGCAGATCTTCACCAATCTGACGGTGGAGGAGAATCTGCGCCTTGGTGCCTTTCTGTTCAGCGACGACCGGGTGGAAAAGGACATGGCCGACGCTTTCGCCATGTTCCCGGTCCTGAAGGAAAAGCGCAATCTGGCGGCGGGCGGCCTGTCGGGTGGCCAGCAGCAGATGCTGGCCATGGCGCGCGCGCTGATGGGGCGACCGTCCTGCCTGCTGCTCGACGAGCCGTCGATGGGTCTGGCGCCGATCATCGTCGCCCGGATCTTCGATGTGGTGAAGGGGCTGAAAGACCTTGGCGTCACCGTCCTGCTGGTCGAGCAGAACGCCTTCGGCGCGCTGAAGATCGCCGACCGCGGCTATGTGATGGAAACGGGCCGCATCACCATGCAGGGCACGGCGGCCGAGCTGATCGCCGACCCGCGCATCCGCGAAGCCTATCTGGGGATCTGAATCATGTCTGCCGTCACCATCGCCCGCGAGGGGGAAATCGCCGTCGTCACCGTCGACAACCCGCCGGTCAACGCGCTTGGCCTGGCCTTGCGCCAGGGGTTGTGGGAGGCGGTCGCGACCCTCGACGCCGACCCTCAGGTGAAGGCGGCGGTGCTGATCTGCGCCGGGCGGACCTTCATCGCCGGGGCGGATGTGACCGAGTTTGGCAAGCCGCCGGTGCCGCCGCATCTGCCCGAGCTGGTGGCCTGGATCGAGGGCGCGGCGAAGCCCTGGGTCGCGGCGATCCACGGTTCGGCCCTGGGTGGCGGGTTCGAGGTCGCCATGGGTTGCCGGTTCCGCGTGGCGGCGGACGGCGCCTCGGTCGGACTGCCCGAGGTGACGCTGGGGATCGTGCCGGGCGCGGGAGGAACTGTCCGCACCCCACGCCTCGCCGGTGTGGCGGCGGCGGTGGAACTGATCACCACGGGCCGGCCCGTCAAGGCCGCGAAGGCGCAGGCCCTGGGCCTGATCGACGCGATTGTGCCGGGTGATCTGCGCGCGGGGGCGGTGGCCTTTGCTCGCGCGGCGCTGACCGAACCTCTGCCTTCGCCGGTTTCGGCCCGGCCGGTGGTCGCGCCAGATCCGGCCTTCTGGGCCGAACAGGAAGCTGCCATCGCCAGACGCACAAGGGGCGAGACCGCGCCGCTGCGGGCGCTTGCCGCGATCCGCAAGGCGGCGGAGGCGCCCTTCGATGCGGCGATGGGTTTCGAGCGCGAAACGTTTCTCGACCTGCGGGGCTCGGATCAGGCGGCGGCCTTGCGGGCGGTGTTCTTCGCGGAACGCGCGGCACCCCGGCCAGCATATCTGAAGGATGTGACGCCCCTGCCGCTCCGCTCGGCAGGGGTGGTCGGTGGCGGCACGATGGGCGCGGGCATCGCCGCTGCGCTGCGCGATGCAGGAATCCCCGTCATTCTGGTCGAACGCGATGCGGCGGCGGTGGACCGGGGCCTCGCCAATCTGAAGGCCCTCTTCGAGGGCGGGGTGAAACGCGGCAAGCTGACCGAGGCGCAGGCGGATGCAAGGCTCTCCGGCGTGACCGGCACCACCGATTACGCGGCGCTTGCCGATGTCGATCTGGTGATCGAGGCGGTGTTCGAAGAGATCGGCGTCAAAAAGGCGGTCTTCGCCGAACTCGTCCGCGTCTGTCGCCCGGATACGGTGCTGGCGACCAATACCTCCTATCTCGATCCGCGCGCGATTGCAGAAGGGTTGCCGAATCCCGGCCGCTTCATCGGGCTGCATTTCTTCAGCCCCGCCAATGTGATGAAATTGCTGGAGATCGTGCCTGCGCCCAAAACCGCGCCGGAAACGCGCGCCACCGGCTTTGCGCTTGGCCGCGCGCTTGGCAAGATCCCGGTCGAGGCGGGGATCTGCGAGGGGTTCATCGGCAACCGCATACTCAAACGCTATCGCGCCGCTGCCGAGGATCTGGTCCTTCAGGGCGTTCCGATTCCGGCGATCGACGCGGCGATGCGCGGCTGTGGCTTCGCCGTGGGGCCGTTCGAGGAGCAGTAACTCGGCGGGCTCGACTTCGCCTTCCTGCAAGACGAGGGGGCGCGG
>JAATGA010000420.1 GCA_015654855.1 Rhodobacterales bacterium | reverse complement strand
GCGGTCTCGAAACCGGCAAGCATCATCAGCGTCGTGGTCTTGCCCGAACCCGACGGGCCGAGCATCGTCAGGAACTCGCCCTTTGCGATGGAAAGGTTCAGATCTTTGACGACCAGCGTTTCGCCGTCATAGCTCTTCTGCACATGATCAAAGACTACAAAGCCGTCGTTCGGGGAAGGAACGGCCACCCAAGACTCCCTGTAAACCGGCGGGTCATACCGCACTTTTCTTAAGCAGACTTAAGCGCGCCTGTCGGGGATTCGCAATCCGCATGTCGCATTTCGGCACGACCGACGGCAAATGCCCAAGGATTAGGCCGCCCTGAAGAGTTGCGGCGCGCAATGCGGCAGCGACCTGGAAGGCGCGTCGCATTTCCGACATATCGGGCGATTTCGGCGACACGGCGCGGATCGCCGGATCGGATGGCGAAGACGATCCGCGCCGCAATCAGGCACACGAGGCAACCGCCCCCGGGCCAGTCAGGGATCGGAACACCAGATTTTCAAGGGGGGGGGAGTTTCACGGGACTCGGCCGCGAACGGCCTGCCGGTGGTGCGGATGAAAGGACTCGAACCTTCACGGGAGTTACCCCACAGCGACCTCAACGCTGCGCGTCTACCAATTCCGCCACATCCGCATGTTCCGGCAGGTGGCGGGTGTTTAGCGAAGAGGCGCGCGGAAGGAAAGGGGGATTTGCGCCCCCTTTCGCAGCTTTTTCGCGACCCGCGTCCCGGCCGCAAGGCCAAGCCCCGGCGGCCGTGACCCGCCCGCCGGGCAGGCGCGGACCCGCCTGTCGCGCGTCAGTTGCCGAACACCATCAGCGGCAGCCGCGCCGCCGCCTAGATCGCAGCGCCCGGCGTCAAACCGGAACGGTGCGCGCCGGCGTCATCCGCGGGCTCACTGGCCGCGACGACGCTGGTCGAGCCCATGGGCGCAGCCTCAAGCTGCGGCGCCATGACCGGGATCGAGGGCAGCCCCTGCCCCTCGGCCTTGCCGCCCAGGGTGAAGACCGCCTTGCGGATCACGTCGGTCCGTTCCGGCAGGCCTGGGGCGAAGACCCCCTTGCCCGAGACCACCGCGTTCAGCCCGGCCTGATACCACTCGCCCGCCAGATCGGGCCGAGGCGAGACGCCGAAGCCTTGCAGCAGATGATGCCCCAGCAACTCGGCATAGGCCTGGTCGCCAAGCGCCGTCAGAATCAGCGCCGAGGCGAGCGAGACATCCATCGCATCGGTCGTATAGCCGACGCCGAGGCAGACCCGCGCGGTCCCGGCCAGTTGCGCCGGCGTCATGCCCGAGGCCAGAACGAAGCTCGACACGCCGTCGAGCACCTGGTCGCGCGGCTGCACCGACAGCGCCGCGACCTGGGTTTCCAGCGCCGGGCCGAAACCCTTGCACTGATCGGCGATCTGTTGCGGCGTGAAGCCGGGGATCTTGGCCGAAAGCTCCTCGGCCGAGGTCATGGCATAGGTGCGGGCGATGCAGAACTGCTCGCCAAGCGCCTGACCAGGATCGGTCATCGTCGCGGCGGTGACATAGCCGCCGTTGGTGTTGGTCTGAAGGCTGACCTTGTTGCAGTAAGACGCGGCCGAGACCTGCGGCGCGGCGGTGCCGAGGAACGAGGGCAGCGCCGGCGTGCCGGCGACCGGGGTGCCCTGGGGTTCGGGCACGGCGGCGGCGCCGAATTGCGGCAGGCCGGCGGCGGGTGTGGCCGCGCCCCCCGCGACCCCGCCGACGGCAGCGCCTGCCGCCAGTGTGCCGAAGCCCGCGCCCGGCGCGGCCCCGACCGGAGCGCCGGGCGTGCCGGTGGCCGGGGCGACCCCCGCCATCTCGTCCCGCTGAACCAGCAGCAGGCCGCGCAGCCCCTGCGGATGGGTGGTCGCGATCTGCGTGATCTGCGGCCCGCCCGCGATGGCGCGGTGATACCCGGTCACCAGCAGGGTGCGTTCATATTCCGTCAGCTGACCCGTCGGCGGATAGCCGAGAAGCACCTGATACTGCGACACCGCCGTCCGCGACTTTGCCCCCAGCACCCCGTCGGGCGTGCCGACCGCATAGCCGAAGTGGTTCAGCGCCACCTGCACCTCGCGGTTCTGTTCGCGCTGCGCCGAGGACACGCCCGTGCGCGACGAGGAAGAGGACTTGCTGTAGGTCTTCTTCTGCTGCTGTTTCTTCTTCATGTGGTCTTTGGTGATCGCGCTGCCGATGATCCCGCCGATGATCGCCCCGGCGATCGCATCGCCGGCATCGGCCGCGGCGCGGGTCACCGGCGTCAGGGTCAGAGCCACCGCCACGCAGGGACTTGCAATCCACTTGGCCTTCATCACATCTCTCCCGGAAAATAAAATTCAAGCTGATTATTCCCGTAATGATAGCATCGCTTTTCCGTAACAGAACCGGAAAATGCGGGCGGGAAGGCGGCGGAGAGGGCAAAATGGTCGAATGGGTGCATCTGCCGGGTCTTTCCCCCTATCCCGAGACGCTGGCCGCGATGGAGGCCCGCGCCACGGCCATCGCCGCGGGCACCGCGGACGAGGCGATCTGGCTGCTGGAACATCCGCCGCTTTACACCGCCGGAACCTCGGCCCGGATCGAGGATCTGGTCGAACCCGACCGCTTCCCGGTGTTTTCCGCCGGGCGCGGCGGCCAATACACCTATCACGGGCCCGGTCAGCGGGTGGTCTATGTCATGCTCGACGTCGGCCGGCGGGAAAAGGACGTGCGCTGCTTCGTCCGCCACCTGGAGAGTTGGGTGATCGCCGCCCTGGCCGAGTTCAACGTGCGGGGCGAGATCCGGCCGGGCCGCGTCGGCGTCTGGGTCGCGCGTCCCGACAAGGCCCCCGGCCCCGACGGGACCCCGGCCGAGGACAAGATCGCCGCCATCGGCATCAAGCTGCGTCGCTGGGTCAGCTTTCACGGCATCTCGATCAACGTCGAGCCGGATCTTTCGCATTTCGGCGGCATCGTGCCCTGCGGGATTCGCGATCATGGCGTGACCAGCCTTGTCGACCTCGGCCTGCCGGTGACGATGGCCGATCTCGACGCGGCGCTGATGCGCACCTTCGCCGAAACGATGGAGACGCCCGCCGCCTGCGGCTGAGGCCTGATCAGGCGGCGACGGCCCCCTGCGAGCAGGCTCCGCGCCATGGGCGGGCGCTGGAAGAAGGGGCAGGTCAGGGAAAGGCCGGGGAGAGGGGGCGGCTCGCCGGGCGCGCCATCGGGCCGGAAAGCGGCGGGGCTGCGTCGCCGCAACGGTTCCGTCGAAACTTGATCTGAATCAAACTCCCGATTGCCCTGACCTGCGCCCCGCTCTAAACACAAACGTGATAGCATCGGCGCAGGGGGGACTCGGCGTCGGGAAAGCCAACGAAAACGGGAGAAGCCGCATGGCCGACGCAGCCGTCCATGGCCACGACCACCAAAGCCCCGGATTCTTCGTCCGCTGGTTCATGTCTACGAACCACAAGGACATCGGGATCCTCTACCTTTTCACCGCAGGCGTGGTCGGACTGATCTCGGTCCTGTTCACCGTCTATATGCGGCTCGAACTGATGGAGCCGGGCGTTCAGTATATGTGCCTCGAAGGCGCGCGGCTGATCGCCGACCCCGCCAGCATCTGCACCCCGAACGGCCATCTGTGGAACGTGATGATCACCTATCACGGCGTCCTGATGATGTTCTTCGTGGTCATTCCCGCGCTCTTCGGCGGTTTCGGCAACTATTTCATGCCGTTGCAGATCGGCGCGCCGGATATGGCCTTCCCGCGTATGAACAACCTTTCCTATTGGCTTTACGTCGCGGGGACCGCCATGGGCGTCGCCTCGATGCTGGCGCCGGGGGGCAACGGGGATCTGTGGTCGGGCATGGGCTCGGGTGCGGGGGTGGGTTGGGTGCTCTACCCGCCGCTGACCACCACGGCCGAGGGAGGCGAGGCGATGGATTTCGCGATCTTCGCCGTCCACCTGTCGGGCGCCTCGTCGATCCTGGGTGCGATTAACATCATCACCACCTTCCTGAACATGCGCGCGCCCGGCATGACGCTGTTCAAGGTGCCGCTCTTCGCCTGGTCAGTGTTCGTCACCGCCTGGCTGATCCTGCTGGCGCTGCCGGTGCTGGCCGTGGCCATCACCATGCTGCTGACCGACCGGAACTTCGGCACCACCTTCTTCACGCCCTCGGGTGGCGGGGACCCGATCCTCTATCAGCACATCCTGTGGTTCTTCGGCCACCCGGAGGTCTATATCATCGTCCTGCCCGCCTTCGGCATCATCAGCCAGGTGATCGGCACCTTCGCCAAAAAGCCGATCTTCGGCTATCTGCCGATGGTCTGGGCGATGATCGCCATCGGGGTTCTGGGCTTCGTCGTCTGGGCGCACCACATGTATACGGTCGGCATGTCGCTGACCCAGCAGAGCTATTTCATGATGGCGACCATGGTCATCGCGGTGCCGACCGGGGTGAAGGTCTTCTCCTGGATCGCGACCATGTGGGGTGG
>JAATGA010000010.1 GCA_015654855.1 Rhodobacterales bacterium | reverse complement strand
GGAAGCGCTGGCGCACCAGCCGGAGGGTGCGTTACCCGACCGCCTCGCCGCCGCCGTGGCCCAGGCCGGGGGCGACCCGGCGGCCTTGGCGGAGGCCCGGCACTGGCTGGCCGCCCTCGCGCAGGACGCCGCCGACGAGACCGCCTTGCGCGAGCAGGTGGCGCTGTCGACCGAGGCGGATTTCTGGGACCCGCGCGCCGACCGCGTCTCGCTGCTGACCATGCACGCGGCGAAGGGGCTGGAATTTCCGGTCGTGTTCGTGGTCGGTTTAGAAGACGGGCTGACCCCGTTCTCGTGGGGCGCCCTTGGGGGCGACACCCCCGACCCGGCGGCCGAGGCGGAGGAACGCCGGTTGTTCTACGTCGCGATGACGCGGGCGAAGGACCGGCTGTTCCTGAGCCGCGCGGTGCAGCGGGCCTGGCGCGGGCAGGTGCGCACGATGCCGCCGTCGCCATTCCTGCGGGCGATCCCGGCGGAGCTTGTGGTGGAGGAAAAGGCGGAGCGGCGGCGGGCGAAGCCGCAGCAGTTTAGTTTGTTTTGAAACGATTGTGCCGGTTACGGATACGGGTGCTTCCGACCCACAGGCGACATTCGCGCCAGACTTTTGCAGCGCGCAAGCCGTTGATCGATCCGGCTTCGAACCTTGGTGCAAAATTCTTGAGATTTGCACCAAGAGTTGCAGCCTCTTCCGCGTTGCCCAGCATGCTCGGAAGCGTATGATTCGCACACCAGCAACGAGATGCGGTCGCCATGAAACTACGCCATCGGGATCGGCTGCATCGATATCGCGGGAAGCTCAGACCATTAGCTTGGATGATTGCTTTCAACGAATGGCGGCGCATGCCGGTGAAGATCTGCCACCGTAAGCCAATAAATTGGCGATTTCGTTGGCCACACCGCGCCCTGATTTACCTTCACTGGAATGGTCATCAATTGCGCAGGAAGAATGTCACCCACAGGCGGGTTGCCGTCCAGAGTTACCGCCTTGCCGGAAAACCGTTGCCACCCGACTTAGGGTAGGTCGTTGGGAACGGAGTGCCAAGACTCCTGGTGCAAAATATTAAATTCTGCATCACGATGAATATCCACTTTCCACCCGTGGCAGCCGTATTTGCAAAAGACCTAATCACCCGTTGAACCCTGTCCCCAAAGTTGCCGCTTCCCGCGCCACCTGTCATGCAGGCGCGATGACCAGAGACCAAAGTTTTGAGATCTTCCTTGCCACGGTGCCAGGCCTGGAATCTGTGCTGCGCGCCGAGGTGGGGCTGAAGGGATTCCGGCAGCCCAAGGAGGTTCCCGGCGGCGTCGTCATCGAGGGCGGCTGGCCAGAGGTCTGGCGCGCCAATCTCTGGGTCCGCGGCGCCAGCCGGGTGCTGGCACGCATCGCCGCATTTCGCGTCGTGCATCTGGCGCAGCTCGATGACCTCGCCCACCGCGTGCCCTGGGCCAGCATCCTGCGCCCCGATATGCCCTTCCGGGTCGAGGCCGCCTGCACCGGTTCACGCATCTATCACAGCGGCGCCGCGGCGGAGCGGATCGAGACCGCCATCCGTGAAACCCTCGGCGCACCGCCCGCGCCGGACGCCGCCGTCACCGTCATGGCGCGCATCGAGCATGATGTCTGCACCATCAGCATCGATACCTCCGGCGAACTGCTGCACCGGCGCGGCTACAAGGAGGCCGTCAACCGGGCGCCGATCCGGGAGACCATGGCGTCGCTCTTCCTGCTGCAATGCGGCTATGACGGCACCGAGCCGGTGCTCGACCCGCTATGCGGCTCCGGCACCTTCGTGATCGAGGCGGCGGAGATCGCGGCGCGGCTCAACCCCGGGCGGTCCCGGCATTTCGCCTTCGAGCAGCTTGCTACCTTCGACCCGGCGGCCTGGGAACAAATGCGTGCCGTGAAAAGCCAGCGCGAGCCCCCCGCCCGCTGCTACGGCAGCGACCGGGATGCCGGCGCGATCACGATGAGCCGCGCCAATGCCGCTCGCGCGGGCGTGACCGACGGCACCGAATTCCGCCAATGCACGATCAGCGAGATCGTCCCGCCCGACGGACCGCCGGGCCTGGTGATCGCCAATCCGCCCTACGGCACCCGCATCGGCG
>JAATGA010000449.1 GCA_015654855.1 Rhodobacterales bacterium | reverse complement strand
GGTGATGCGCGACGCGCTGGAATGCACCCACCGGGGATGGGGCGTCTCTGTCGTGATCAGCGTGGCGCCGGCGGGGGCCGAGATCCAGACGCGGCCCTTCCAGCTTGTGACCGGCCGGGTCTGGAAAGGCACGGCTTTCGGCGGCGCGCGGGGACGCACCGATGTGCCGAAGATCGTCGACTGGTATATGGACGGCAAGATCGAGATCGACCCGATGATCACCCACACGCTGAAGCTGGAAGACATCAACCACGGCTTCGACCTCATGCACGAGGGAAAGTCCATCAGGGCCGTCGTCCTGTACTGAACGCGGGACGGGCGGGGGCGCTGACAATCGCAACATACGAGGCAGCATGAAGAGCGTATCCGAAAACGGCGCCTTCGGTGGGGAGCAGGGGGTATATTCCCATGCCTCCGACGTCTGCGGCTGCGATATGACCTTTGCGGTTTATCTGCCGCCGCAGGCCAAGGCCGCGAAAGTGCCGGTGCTGTGGTATCTCTCGGGTCTGACCTGCACACACGAAAACGCCATGACCAAGGCGGGCGCGCAGGCCTGGGCGTCGGAAGAGGGCATTGCGCTTGTCTTTCCCGACACCTCGCCGCGCGGCAAGGGGATCGCGGACGATCCGGCCTATGACCTCGGCCAGGGCGCCGGTTTCTACGTCAATGCGACCGAGTCCCCCTGGGTGCCGCATTTCCGTATGTGGGATTACATCGTTCACGAATTGCCGGCGCTGGTGTTCGGGGCTTTTCCGCTCGACCGCGAGCGCCAGGGGATCACCGGCCATTCCATGGGCGGCCACGGCGCGCTGACCATCGCCATGACGCATCCCGAGACCTATGGTTCGGTCTCGGCGATCTCGCCCATAGCCAATCCCACGGCCAGCGACTGGGGGCGCAAGCAGTTCGCCGCCTATCTGGGTCCCGATCAGGCGAAATGGCGCGCACATGACGCGACGGTGCTGATGGAGGAGCGTGGCTATCCGGGACCTGTCCTGATCGACCAGGGGGCGAAGGACCAGTTCCTCAATCTGCTGAGGCCCGAGGCGCTGATCGCCGCCGCCGCCGCCCGGCGCCAGCCCGTGCAGTTCAGGTTGATCGACGGTTACTATCACAGCTATTTCTATGTCTCCAGTGTGATGGAGGATCACGTCCGTTTCCATGCGGCGCGGCTGGCGGAAGCGTAAGCCGTGCCCTGGCCAGACATCCCGAGGAGGAACCTGATGTCCAGCAGTCTGCGCGGCGCTTTTGCCGCAACCCTGATCGTTGTTTTCGGCCTGCCCGCACTGGCCGATGGCGATCCGGCGCAGGGCGAGAAGGTGTTCAAAAAGTGCCTCGCCTGCCATTCGGTCGCGGTCGGTGCGCCTTCGAAAGTGGGGCCTAATCTGCATGACGTGGCAGGACGCAAGACCGGCACCTTCGAGGGGTTCAAATTCTCGAAAGTGATGATCGGCATGGGCGAGGAAGGCCATGTCTGGACGCCCGAAGAACTGGACAAGTTCCTTGAGAACCCCAAATCCGTTGCCCCCGGCACGAAGATGACCTTTGCCGGGCTGAAAAAAGCCGAGGAACGCGCAGATGTCATCGCCTATCTGATCAGCCTTCATCCCGAGGGGGCCGCGGCCCAAGCCGCGCCGGAAACGGAAGGCACGCCCACCGACTGACGCCCGCGACCCGCGCCGCGGTCCCGCAACCGCGCCCTTCGGGGCGCGATTTTATGCTGTTTGCGGCGGGGACCCGGAAGGGCCTGAAGAGGGGTCATACTTTCGTTGCAGCAGGGCCTCCGCGCGTTGACAGATTGCCGCCGAGGTTGCTTCATAAGAACAGGATAAGAGGCCGCCGCCGGATTTCAGGAGGGAAATTCCCGGGCAACGGAGGCCTGAATCCATCCATGAATCGCATCGGGGAGGATGACGATGAAAAAGGGGATGATCGGGCTTATGGCAAGCCTGTTCGCCACGGCTGCCGTGCCGGTTCTGGCCAATGAGACGGTGACCAGCGGCAGCGGCGACGCGAAGCAATGGGTCATGCAACTGGGGAACTACGCCGGAACCCGCTATTCGGAACTGGCCGGGATCAACAAGGAAAATGTGGGCGACCTCCAGGTGGCCTGGACCTTCTCGACCGGGGTGCTGCGCGGGCATGAAGGCTCGCCCCTGGTGGTGGGCGACGTGATGTATGTGCATTCTCCGTTCCCCAACAACGTCTATGCGCTGGACCTGAACAACGAGGGCAAGATCCTGTGGCGCTATCACCCGCAGCAGAACCCCGACGTGATCGGCGGGATGTGCTGCGATCCGGTGAACCAAGGCCTCGCCTATGACGATGGTACCTCTTTCCTAACCATGGGGGATACCACGCTGGTGGCGTTGGACGCCCGGGG
>JAATGA010000085.1 GCA_015654855.1 Rhodobacterales bacterium | reverse complement strand
GAACCCCTGTCCGACACGGCCGACTGACATGATCGTGTGAAGCCAGAGGCTTGCCCGCCCTCACCGCCTTACATAGAAGGTCCGGTAAGGCCGGCTGGCCCGTCGCACGCGACCTGTGCGATTTAAGGGCTGGCCTGCGCTTAGTCAACGCCGCGCAAGGGCCGCGGCCATTCAGGAGAAGGCGAGCATGTCGAAACATTTTCTGGCATCGGTGGCCGTCGCGGCGCTGTTCGCGCTGCCGGCCGTCGCGCAGGAACCGCCGGCCGCGGATACTGTGGTCGCCACGGTCAACGGCACCGACATCACGCTCGGCAATATGATCGTCCTGCGCGAGGCGCTGCCGGCGCAGTATCAGTCGCTGCCCGACGATGTGATGTTCAAGGGCATCCTCGACCAGCTTGTCCAGCAAGAGGTGCTGAAACAGGCGCTGCCGCAGCCGTTGTCGAAACGCGACACGCTGATGATCGAGAACGAGTCGCGCGGCTATCTGTCGAACCAAGCACTTAAGGTCGTGGCTGAAACCGCGGTAACCGATGCGACCCTTCAGACGGCCTATGACGCGAAATACGCCAATGCCGCGCCCGCGACCGAATATCACGCGGCCCATATCCTCGTCGACAGCGAGGACAAGGCCAAAGAGCTTAAGGCGCAGATCGACGGCGGCGCTGATTTCGCGGAACTCGCCAAGGCAAATTCGACCGATGGCGCGGCGCAGAACGGCGGCGATCTCGGCTGGTTCGGCCTCGGCATGATGGTCAAACCCTTTGAGGATGCGGTCGTCGGCATGAAGGCGGGCGAGGTCGCCGGCCCGATCAAGACCGATTTCGGCTGGCATCTGGTGAAGCTGGTCGAAACCCGCGACGCCAAGGCCCCGGCTCTGGACGATGTGCGCGACGATCTGGCCGCCGAGATCGAACAGAAGGCGGTCGAGGACTACATCGCCAAACTCAGTGGCGAGGCCAAAATCGAGAAACCGGGAGAGGGGATTGACCCCGCGATCCTGAAAGATACCACTCTGCTCGACAAGTGATCCCGCGAGGAGGGAAGACATGGCCAGAACCGACTGGAAGGCCGAAGCCAAGGCGCTGAAGAAAAAGCTCAAGGCGCTGAAGGCCGCGCTGGCCGAGGCCGCCACCGATGCGGTGGAAAAGGTCAACGAGACCGTCGCCGTGGCTGTCAAGGCGACGAAGCCGGCCAAGTCTGTCTCCCCCCTTGCGCCGAAGGGCGGGTTTCCTGCCCTTCCGGTGATCCGCGGCGCCGAATTCGCCGCGGTCGAGGCCGGGGTCCGCTACAAGGACCGCCGCGACGTGATGCTGGTGCGCCTGGCGCCCGGCACCTCGGTCGCCGGGGTCTTCACCCGGTCCTCGACCCGCGCGGGCTGCGTCCGCGATGCCCAGAACAAGCTCGCGATGAAGGTGCCCGCCGGCGCGGGTGCCGCCATCGTGGTGAACTCGGGCAACTCCAACGCTTTCACCGGGAAGGTCGGCGACGAGGCCGTCGCCGCCGTCACCGGCGGGGTGGCCGCAGCGCTCGGCCTGCCCGCATCCCGCGTCTTCTCGTCTTCGACCGGCGTGATCGGCGAGCCGCTGCCGGCCGAGCGCATCACGGCAAAGATCCCCGATCTGGTCGCCGCTTTGTCGGAAGAGGCGATCCGGGACGCCGCTGCCGCGATCATGACCACCGACACCTTCCCCAAAGGCGCCTCGGCCACGATCCAGGGCGAGGGCGGGCCGATCCATATCGCAGGGATAGCCAAGGGCTCGGGGATGATCGCGCCGGATATGGCGACGATGCTGGTCTATATCTTCACCGATGCGAAAATCTCGCCGGTGATGCTGCAACGGATCCTGTCGCGCAACGTGGACGACACGTTCAATTCCATCACCGTGGACAGCGACACCTCGACCTCGGATACGCTGCTCCTCTGCGCGACCGGCACCTCGCCCGCCGTGCCGGTTCAGGGTGCGGTCTCCAGGGCCTTTGAAAAGGCCCTGGCCGGCGTGATGCTAGACCTCGCGCAGCAGGTGGTCAGGGACGGCGAGGGTGCGACGAAATTCGTCGGAATCCGTGTGACCGGCGCGGCCACGCCCGAGGATGCGACAAAGGTCGCCAAAGCCATCGCCGACAGCCCGCTGGTGAAAACCGCCGTCGCGGGCGAGGACCCGAACTGGGGCCGCATCGTCATGGCCGTCGGTAAATCCGGCGCGCTCGCTGAACGCGACAAGCTGAGGATTTCGCTCGGCGATCTGGTGCTGGCCGAAAAGGGCTGGCGCAGCCCGAAATACGACGAGGAGTCCGCCGCCGCCTATATGAAGGGCGACGAGCTGGTGATCTCGGTCGACCTTGGCTTGGGCAAAGCCGCGAAAACCGTCTGGACCTGCGATCTGACGCACCGCTACATCGACATCAACGCCGATTACCGGTCCTGAGAACCCGGCCTCCTTCATCCTGGCCTGAATATCCCGCAGGGGGTCCGGGGGTGCGAACCTCCCCCCGGGCTTTCCGCAAGAAGGACCCCTATGAAGATCACCCTCGTCGCCGCCGTCGCCCTGATCGACCCCGAGGGGCGTGTGCTTCTCGCCCAACGCCCCGAGGGCAAATCCCTCGCGGGCCTGTGGGAGTTTCCCGGCGGCAAGGTCGAGCCGGG
>JAATGA010000358.1 GCA_015654855.1 Rhodobacterales bacterium | reverse complement strand
GTCGAGCGCTGCTTCAACAAGCTCAAGAACAGCCGTCGGCTTGCCACACGCTATGACAAGACCGCAGACAGCTTCCTCGGTTTCGTCGATATCGCCTGCATCAGGCTATGGCTCCGCCATTTGTCAACATGACCTAGGCAGGCGCGGCGTAGTACTGCTACGGAGGATATCAGCTATAGAAATCTGACTGTCGCTCGCCGCAGGTAAAAGTCGGATCTTTGAAAGCCAACGTTGCACCGGCTGTGAAGCTGCGGTTTTTCGTCCGTCCTGTCCCATAAGCGGAAAACTCTGCGGCGAGACCGCGTCAGGCCGCCGGGGTGGCCCGACGCAGGCTAGCGCGCCGTGATCGACAGGTAGGTCCCCGCCGTCGCCGCATAGACGCCATGCGGCGTCGAGGCGTCGAAATAGACGGAATCGCCCTTGCGCAGCGGCAGCGGCGCGTAATGCTCCATATAGAGGATCACCTCGCCATCCTGCACATGGATCAGCTCCTCGCCGGAATGCGCCTCGAGCTTGCGCGCAGGGCCATCCTTTGCCGCCTGGATGATGGCGGCCTCCATGCGCTTCGTCGCGAGCTCCGTCCCCAGAAACTCGTACATGCCCATGGGGGTAGTGTGCCGCGCACCCTTGCCCGCCCGGTCCACGGCCCGGCAGCCCGGCGCCAGCACCTGCCTGACCTGACCAGCCCCGTGCGCCGACAGCGTCTCGGAGAAATGCAGGCCCAGCGCCTCGAAGATCCGCGACAAGACGCTGTAGCTGGGCGAGAGCTTGCCGTTCTCGATCAGCGAGATCGTCGAGGACGAGACCTTGGCCAGGGCACCAAGCTCTTGCAGCGAGACCCTACGCTCCTTGCGCAAACGCAAAATACGCTGGCCGATCTCAAGCGCGACATCCTCGGTCACGCCTTGCGTCGCGCTGGTACCTTCTGCCTGCATTGCCGTCACTCTCCTTCACGGGATAACCACAAAAAACCGATTCGATTCCCAAGTGCCAAAGTTTTCGCCGTTATGCCCGCTCTGTCCGGGCATGGCCAGCGCATCGTGAAAACTTGCAGGCGGTTTGCAGCATGCATTGCGGATACGCAATATTTGTGTTGACAGGCGGCGGCCTGAACCTAGCGTCGGGACTGCACGCACGAAGATGCGTCGGCCTTATCGCCCCAAAGGCACCCCAACAGGAGATTCTGCCATGACCCTCGTTCTGCCCAAGGTTCCGTTCAGCCGTCGCCGCGTGCTTGGCCTTCTCGGCACGGCCGCAACCGGCCTTGCCGCCCCCGCGATCCTGCCACGCCGCGCCTTCGCCGCGGCCGAGTTCACCACGCTGAAGCCCGGCGTCATCTCGGCCGCGATGATCGGCGAGATGCCTCTTTCGGGCGAGCGTGACGGCAAGGCCATCGGCTCGGATGTCGAGATCCTGGAAGGCATCGCCGCCGCCCTTGGCATGACCGTGGAATGGGAGCTTTACGGCTGGCCCGCGGTGATCGAGGCGGTGCAGTCGAACCGCGCCGAATGGTTCGGCGGCAATTTCGCCTGGAACGAGACCCGGGCGGGCATCATGCAGCTGACCGATGCCGCCTTCTACACCGGCGCCTATCTGGTGATGAAGCAGGACAAGCCCTTCACCGATTCCGTCACCATCGACCAGATGGCGGGCTATACGCTGGGCACCGTGGTCGGCTTCTCGCCCATCCCGGACATGCAGAAGATCCCCGGCCTGGGCGAACTGAAGCTTTACGACAATACCGATGCGACGCTACGCGACGTGGTGGCGGGCCGGGTCGATTTCGCGGTGCTCGATGCGCCGGTGATCGACTACATCATCCTGCAAAACCCCGATTTCGGGCTGAAGCAAGTGCCGCTCTCGGCCCATCCCGACTATCCGCTCCTGACCTCGAAGTTCAGCGCGATCTGGGGCATCCCACCCGGCAACACCGATCTTTTCGACGCGGTGAACCAGGGCCTGCGCTGGATGCATGCCACCGGCAAGAGCGCAGAGATCATGGCGAAATACGGCCTGACCAACCCCGATTACCTGGTGCCCATGGCCAGCAATCCGCGGCTTGGCGTCGACCGGGACGAGGCGGGCAATCCCATCGGCACCTATGGCCATACCTCGCGGGACTTCTCCGAGTTCTTCCCGGTCTGAGCGATGTCAGAACCGCTTGTCCGCATCCGGGGCCTGAAGAAGGCCTACGGCATCCATCTGGTCCTGCAAGGCATCGACCTGGATGTCCATTCCGGCGAGAAGCTTTGCCTGATCGGGCCAAGCGGTTCCGGCAAGACCACGCTTCTGCGCTGCGTCAACTGGCTGGAAGAGCCGACCGGCGGCGAGATCCTGATCGACGGCGCGCCGATCGGCACCGTCGCGAAGGGCGGCCGGTCCCACCGCATGTCGGATGTCGAGCTGGCCCGGATGCGGGCCGGGATCGGCATGGTCTTCCAGCGTTTCAATCTTTTCCCGCATCTGACCGTGCTGGAGAATGTCATGCTCGGCCCCGTCCGCGTCCTTGGTGCGGGCCGGGCCGAGGCCGAGGCCACGGCGCGCGGCCTTCTGGCCAAGGTGGGCCTCTCCGAGAAGGTGGCGGCCTATCCCGACCGGCTGTCGGGCGGGCAGCAGCAGCGCGTCGCCATCGCCCGGGCGCTGGCGATGAAGCCCAAGCTGATGCTTTTCGACGAGCCGACCTCGGCCCTGGACCCCGAACTCGTGGGCGAGGTGCTGGCGGTCATGCGGCAGCTGGCGAATGAGGGGATGACGATGATCATCGTCACCCATGAGATGCGCTTTGCCGAGACGGTGGCCGACAAGGTGGTCTTCATGGCCGACGGGCTGATCGTCGAGGAAGGCCCCCCCGCCCGCATCTTCCGCGATCCGCAGGTGGAGCGCACCCGGGCCTTCCTCAGCGCGGTGGAGCATCGCGTATGATGGATGGCGCGGTCGTCACCCCCGAGATGCTTCTCTATCTGCTGCGCACCCTCTTGATCGGCGCAGGCGCGACGATCTGGCTGACCGCGGCCTCGCTGGTCGTCGCGGTGGTCCTCGGCTTCGGTCTCGCGCTGATGCGCCTGTCGGACAGCAAGGTCCTGCAAGGCATCGCGCGGGTCTATCTGGAGATCTTCCGCAACATCCCCATCCTGACGCAGCTTTTCGTGATCTACTTCGGCCTGTCGCGCTACGGGATCATGCTGCCCGCCACCGTCGCCGCCACACTGGGCTTCGGCCTGAACGGCGCCTCGATGCTGAGCGAGGTCTTCCGCTCGGCCATCCTGTCGGTGGACCGCGGCCAGCGCGAGGCGGGGCTGGCGATCGGGCTGACCTCGCGCCAGGCCTTCCGGCTCCTGATCCTGCCGCAGGCCGCGCGCACCGCGATCCCGCCGATCGGCAACTATGCCATCGGATTGCTGAAGGACACCTCGCTCGCCTCGGCGGTCGCGGTGCCCGAGATCGCGATGCGCGCCAAGATGCTGGTGGCCGAGACCTATCTCTCGACCGAGATCTACATGATGGTGGCCGTGGTCTACCTGGCCCTCAGCCTGCCGCTGGCCCGGCTGACCGCGCTGGCCGAACGCCGCTTCTCGCCGCACAGGAGCGCGGCATGAGCTTCGCGAAACTCTGGAGCATCATCCACGAGCCGCTTTTCTGGGCCGCGATTGCCAGCCTGAAGATCGCGCTGTCGGCGCTGCTGATCGGCCTGGTCCTGGGCCTTGCCATCGCCTTGGCGCGGATGAACCCGAACCGCCATCTCTCCCGTGCAGCGGTCGCCTATATCGAGTTCCTGCGCGGCATCCCCGCGCTGATCCTGCTGTTCCTGATCTACTTCGGCCTCGCCGCGGTGGGGATCAGGTTCTCCTCGCTTCAGGCGGCGATCATCGGACTTGGCCTCAACGCCTCGGCCTATCTGGCCGAGGTCTATCGCGCGGGTCTCGAGGCCGTGCCGAAGGGCCAGACCGAGGCCGCCCGCGCCATCGGCATGCGCCGCGGGCAGGTGCTGCGCTGGATCGTCCTGCCGCAGGCGCTGGCCATCTCTCTGCCGCCCATCGGCAATGTGGCGATCTCGCTGATCAAGGACACCTCGGTCGCCTCGCTGATCGCGGCACCCGACCTGATGCTGCGGGCCAATGACCTGAGCTCGCAAACCTTCAAGCCGCTCGAGATCTATCTCGTCGTCGGCGCCATCTATTTCGTCATCTGCTTCCCGTTGTCGCTGGTGGTCCGCGCGCTCGAGAAGCGGGGCGAGCGCAAAACCTGACATATCGAGGCCCCAGAATGCCAAACCAAGAAATGTATGAGTATGACGTCGTCGTCGTCGGCTCCGGCTCTGCCGCGAGTTCCGCGGCCCTGACCTCGGCCATCAGCGGCCTGAAGGTCGTGATGATCGAGAAGGGCGAGAAGATCGGCGGCACCTCCGCCATGTCCGGCGCCGGGACCTGGGTGCCGAACAACCATGTCGCCCGCGTGCAGGGCATCGAGGACAGCGCGGACGAGGCCTTCTCCTATCTGAAAGCCTCTGCCCCGGCGGGCTGGGGGGCGCAGGAAACCGGGCTCTGGCAGGCGATGGCGCTGAACGCGGGGCCGATGCTGGAATTCGTGGAAAAGCACACGCCGCTGCAATTCGCGCTGGTGAACGAGCCCGACCCCTATACCGAATTGCCCGGCGGCAAGCCCTACGGGCGGATGATTTCTCCCCGAGCCTTGCGGCGGGGTCTTCTGGGGAGGTTCCGCAAGAACCTGCGCCATTCGACCCTGCCGCATCTTTTTACATATCAGGAGGCGGTCGACCTGAACCCCTACCTGCATCCGGTGGCCTCGGTCTGGAAGATCTGGCCGAAACTGCTGTGGCGGCTGCTGACCAATGCCCGCGGGCAGGGCAACGCCCTTATGATCGGCATGCTGAAGGGCTGCATCGACGCGGGCGTCGAGATCCGGCCCGAAACCCCCGCCCACCGGCTGCTGACAGACGAAACCGGCCGTGTCGTGGGGGTCGAGGCGACGCACAGGGGCCAGACGCTGACCTTCCTCGCCCGGCGCGGCGTGGTCATGGGGACCGGCGGCTTCGAGTGGAATGACGAGATGCGCACCAAGACCTTCCCCGGCCGCATGGGCCGCGTCTCTTCGCCGCGCACCAATACCGGCGACGGGCAGCGCATGGTCGCGGCCATCGGCGGGCGGCTGGAGCGGATGGACCAGGCCAATATCTCGCCCGGCCTGCCCACCTGGTATGAGGGCAAGCTGCATGGCGTGCCGCTGTCCTGGCAGATCCACCCCTCGGCCATCATGGTCAACCGCCACGGCCGCCGCTTCACCTCGGAATACGGTTTCGGCTATGCGCTCGACCTCGACCGGCGGGACGAGGCCGGCCAGCCGGTGAACCTGCCCGTCTGGGTGATCGGCGACCGCCGCTACATGAAAGGCTCGCCCCTTCTGCCGCTTTATGCCCGGCGCGACCCGGATTTCCGCTTCTCGGCGCCGACGCTGCGCGAGTTGGCGGGCAAGATCGGCATCGACCCGACCGCGCTGGAATCCGAGGTGGCGCGCTGGAACGGCTTTGCCGCCAAGGGCCTGGACGAGGATTTCCACCGCGGTGAGACGGAATGGGAAAAGCACAAGGGCGGCCATGCGGCCAAGCCCGGCGATGTGATCCAGCCCATCGACCAGCCGCCCTTCGAGGCCTTCCGCTATGACCGCCCGATGCTCGGCACCAAGGGCGGCGCCCGCACCAATGAGAAGTGCCAAGTGGTGCGCGAGGATGGCTCGCTGGTCGCGGGGCTTTACTTCGTCGGCATCGGCATGGCCTCGCCCATCGGGTCGAAACCGATCAGCGCGGGCACGACGATCGGGCCGAACCTGATCTTCGGCTATATCGCCGCCAATGCCCTCATGCAGCAGAACCGCTAGGGGCTGTTCATGGCAAGCGGGGATGTGCTGGACGAGGCGCGGGTGGTGGTCATCGGCGGCGGCGCGGGCGGGGCGGGTGTCCTCTGGGGCCTCGCCCGCCGCGGCTGGAGCGATGTCCTCCTGGTCGAGCGCAAGCGGCTGACTGCAGGATCGACCTGGAAGGCGGCGGGCCTCTTGCCGACCTATTCGCGCAGCCGCACCGAAATGCGCCTCGCCCGGCGCAGCCACGAGATCTATGCCAGCGTGGGCGAGGCAGCGGGCCTGTCCGCGGGCTTCCACCCCTGTGGCGAGTTGCGGATCGCCCGCAGCGAGGCGCAGCTCGACGAATACCGCCGCTTCATGGATGCCGCCGCCGCCATCGGCTCGACCGCCCGGCTGGTGGATGAAAGCGAAGTGCGCCGCCTCTGGCCGCTTCTGGGCAACGAGCCCGTCCTCGGCGCGCTCTACGCGCCCGAGGATGGCTGGACCACGCCCGCCGACACCACCATGGCCATGGCCCGCGCCGCCCGGCTGGCCGGGGCGCGCATCCGCGAGGGGGTGGAGATCACCGGCGCCCGCCATCGCCCCGACGGGCTCTGGGAACTGGCGACACCGCAGGGCGCGATCCTTTGCGAGCACGTCGTCATCGCGACGGGCAGCTATGCCCGCCAGACCGCGCGGCTGTTCGGCTTCGACATCCCCTCGATCTCGCTCGCCGTGCAATACTGGATCACCGAGCCCATCCCCGAGATCGTCGCCCGCAAGGCCGCAGGCCGCCCCGAGATGCCCATCGTCCGCGACGAGGGCTTCCTCGGCTATTCGCGGGAAGAGGGCGACGGGCTTCTGGTCGGCACCTATGAGGCGCCCGGGGACCTCGACATGGAGACCGATCCCCCCGCGGGCTATGACGATGGCCTCCTGCCCGCGAATTTCCCCGCGCATGAGCGGGGGCTTGGCCTCGCGCTGGGGCTGATCCCGGCCTTGGCACGGGCGGGGCTGCGGTCGAACACCCGCGGCTACATGCAATACAGCGCCGATGGCGGCTGCCTTGTCGGCCCCGCCGCCGGTCTGCCCAATGTCTGGATGTCGGCCGCGCTGCCCGGCGGAGTGAAATACGGCGGCGGCGCAGGCGATGCGCTGGCGGGCTGGATCATCGATGGCACCCCCGATCTCGACATGACCGACATGGACCCCCGCCGCTACGGGCCCGAGGCAACACCCGATTGGGTCGGACTGAAGGCGGTGGAGCTTTGGGGCGCGCATTGCGTGGTCCAGTATCCCGGCCCCTCGGCCCCGGCCGGGCGGCCGATCCACACCAGCCCCGCCCATGAGGTTCTCGACGCCCGGGGCGCGCTCTGGGACCAGATCGCGGGCTGGGAAGTCGCCCGCTGGTTCGCGCCCCCGGGCACGCCCCGGACCGAGGCCGCGACCTTCGCCCGCCCGCCGCATGAGGCGGCGGTCCGCGCCGAACTCCGCGCCGCGCGCGACGGCGCCGGGGTCTTCGACCTGAGTGCCGATGGCATCTTCGACCTCAGCGGCGCGGGCACCGCGGCTGTTCTCGCCGGGCTCGACGGCAAGGCTCCCGCGCCCGGCAGCAGCGGACGGATGATCCTGCGCGCTCCTTCGGGCGGGGCTCTGGCGAGTTTTCTCGTCGCCCGGCCGGGACCCGACCACGCCCGGCTTTACGGCCCCGCGCGCAGCCGGGTGCATGACGGCGACCTCCTTGCCCGGCTGGCCGCAGATGCCGGCGCAACCCTTGCGCCGCTGACCGGCCGGCGCGGCCTCGCCCTGCTGACCGGCGCCGGCGCAAAGGCGCTGCTCGCGGCCAGCGGGCTTCTGGACACCGCGGTTCCCGCGGCCTTCGGCCCCGTGCCCGGCTGGTATCTCGACCTGCCGCCCGCAGCACTTGCCCCGCTTCTGGCCCGGCTCGTATCCTCAGGCGCCAGGCCCTGCGGCCATCTCGCCCTGACCGGGCTGCGCGTGCTCGCGGCCCTGCCCGAGGCGCCCCGCGATCTGACGGTCGAGACCCGGCCCGACAATCGCGCCACCTGCCTGCGGCTTGACCCGCCGGGGCAGCTTCTGGGCAACGAGACGCTCTTCCGGGACGGGGTGCCCGTCGGGCACGTCACCTCTTGGGCACCCGATCCCGATAGTCCCGGCCTTGTCGCCCTGGCCCTGCTGCCCGAGGCCCCGGGCGGCGCCCTTACCCTTCTGGCACGGGGCGAGCCCGTCCCCGTCCTGCCGCAGGACCCCGCAACAGGAAAGACCGCCGCATGATTGAGAGACACCACACCAACGCCCGGATGAGCATGATCGTCACCTACCCGCTCTCGGGCCAGATGATCCGCCTCGCCGGCCTGGTCGCCGACAATCGCAGCGCCGATGTCGCGGGCCAGACGGCCGAGATCCTCGGCAAGATCGACGGCTTCCTGGCGGAAGCCGGCGTGACGCGGGCCGAGATCGTCTCGGCCTGGATCTGGCTGGCCGATATGGCGACGTTCGAGCAGATGAACGCGGTCTGGGATGCCTGGGTGCCGCCCGGCCATGGCCCCGTCCGCGCCTGCGTCGGCGCGGCACTGGCGCAGCCCGACATTCTGGTGGAAATTCAGGTGCAGGCCGTCAAGGCCGGCTGAAGACGGATAGGCAAAATGGCACAGACCCTTGTTCTCGGCGCCGGCATGGTCGGCATCGGCACGGCGCTCGCTCTGCAAGAGCGCGGGCAGGAGGTCGTGCTGATCGACCGCCGCGGCCCGGGCGAGGAAACCAGCTACGGCAATGCCGGCATTATCCAGACCGAGGCCGCCGAGCCAGTCGCCATGCCGCGCAGCCTCGGCGCGCTTTTCGCCATCGCCACGGGGCGCACCAATGACGTGGTCTGGCACCTGCGCGCGCTGCCCGAACATCTGCGCCCCCTGGCGAGCTATTTCCGCAACTCGGCCCCCGCGCGCCATCGCCGGATCGCGCAGACCTATGCCCGGCTGACCCGTCGCGCGACCGAGGACCATGCCCCCCTGATCGAGGCCGCCGGAGCTGAGGCCCTGATCCGCAAGGAGGGCTTTCTTGTCGGCTTCCGCAGCCCGCACGCTTTCGACCGCGAACGCCGCTCGGCCGAGAGCATAGGCCGGGACTACGGCGTCCCCTTCGCCGCGCTGACGGGCGATGAACTGGGCCGGAAGCAACCCGGGCTGAGACGCGCCATGGCGGGTGCGATCCACTGGACCGGCCCCTGGACCTGTCGCGATCCGGGCGGGCTGGTGGCCGCCTATGCCACGCTTTTTGCCGCGCGCGGCGGCCGGATCCTGCGCGGCGATGCGATGACGCTGGCACCGCGCGGCGCGGGCTGGTCCTGCACGACCGGGGAGGGGCCGGTCGAGGCCGCGAATGCCGTCATCGCGCTTGGCCCCTGGTCGACGGCGCTGACAAAGCGGTTCGGCTACCGCGTGCCCCTGTTCCGCAAGCGCGGCTATCACCGGCATTTTGCGCCGGTGTCCGGGCCTGCGATCTCGATGCTCGACGCCGAGAACGGAGCCTTCCTGGCGGTGATGGACAAGGGTATCCGGGTGACGACCGGCGCCGAGATCACCGGCTTCACCGCGCCGCCCGTCCCCCGCCAGCTGGAGCGCGGTCTGGCCGGTGCGCGCGAGCTGTTCGATCTGGGTGAGCCGGTCGAACCCGCACCTTGGCTCGGCCACCGGCCCTGCCTGCCCGACATGCTGCCCCTGGTCTGCCCCGCCCCGGGCCGCAAGGGCCTGTGGTTCAACTTCGGCCATGGCCATCAGGGCTTCACGCTTGGGCCGACGACCGGAGTTCTTCTCGCCGAGCTGATGACAGGGGACGGTGGTTCAGAGATTGCAGAGAACCTTGCTTACCGCTGGGGTTGATACTTCAAAGGTGGGCGTCGCTTGACGGCAAATGCTGCGACAGTCGCAAATGGCTGGCTTCATGGCGCCGATCGCGGTGGGGAAGTATGCCCCCGTGTATTGACCCGGTGAAACTCTGCTCATGCTACAAGGGAGAACGTAGCAATGAGTGTGACCATGGACGACGGCATCAAGCGCTGGACAGCGAAGCGTAAGACGGCGCTGGTTATAGAGATCATTCAAGGCAAGACCACGGTGGCGGAGGCGAGCCGGTCCTTCGATCTTTCACCCTCTGAGATCGAGGGCTGGATCGATGACGCCAGGCGGGGGATGGAGAATTCCTTGCGGGCGAACCCGCTCGATATTCGCGAGCAATACGAGAAGCAGCTGAAGGACCTGCAAGAGGCCTATGGCGAAGCCATGCTGGAGTTGCGTGCGCGAAAAAAATTCCAGGCCCTGCTGGATGCGGCGGACGAAAAATGATCCAGAGCATCCATCAGGGCCTTCTCGCTGAGGGCATCAAGGTGCCCCTGACCAAGCTCTGCGCCTGGTTTGGGGTGCCGCGCCGGACGGTGTATTACCGGCCAACCAAGGCGGTTGCGAAGGTCGATCCGCGCTTCGCCGAGCCGATCAAGGCCATGATCGAGCAGGAACCGTCCTTCGGCTACCGGACGGTGACCTGGCTTCTGGGGTTCAACAAGAACACGGTGCAGCGGGTCTTTCAGCTCAGGGGATGGCAGGTTCTAAAGCGGCCTGTCGGCATGCGCCCCCGCATCGAGACCGTCCCGTCCGTGGCGATGGCCCCAAATGAGCGCTGGTCGACGGACATGTGCCGGGTCTGGGCCGGGAGAGATGGCTGGGCCACGTTGGCCCTGGTCATCGACTGCCACACCCGCGAGTTGTTGGGCTGGCATCTGTCGCGATCCGGCAAGGCCACGACCGCCGCCAGCGCATTGGAGCATGCTCTGATCAGCCGCTTCGGAACCCCCGGCCGCGTCAACCACGAGTTCCTGCTGAGGTCCGACAATGGCCTGGTCTTCACCAGCCGAAAGTTCACGGCGCTGGTCCGCAGCTATGGCCTGAAGCAGGAGTTCATCACCCCACACTGCCCGCAGCAGAACGGCATGGGCGAGCGCGTGATCCGGACACTGAAGGAGCAATGCGTCCATCGCCAACGCTTCGACAGCATCCAG
>JAATGA010000133.1 GCA_015654855.1 Rhodobacterales bacterium | reverse complement strand
CGCGTCCAGTTGGTCACCCTTTGCTGCAACAGATCCGAATTGGGAACGATCACATCGGAGCGGTCGAAGGTCTGTATCCGGGTCGAGCGGACCGAGATCGCCTTGACGATGCCGCTGGTGGTGCCAACCTCGATCCAGTCGCCCTCGGACACCGGACGCTCGAACAGCAGGATGATGCCCGAAACGAAGTTCGACACGATGTTCTGAAGGCCGAAACCGATGCCGACCGACAAAGCACTGGCGAAGAGCGCCAGGTTCGACAGATCGACCCCCGTCGCATTCACCGCGATCAGCGCCGAGACAAATATCCCGATGTAGCCGAGGCCCGAGACCACGGCATTCTGCCCGCCCTGGTCCAGCCGCGTGCGCGGCAGGACCGAGGCGCGCAGCGCCCCCTGGAAGAACCGCGTGACGGTGTAACCCGCCCCGAAGATCAGCGCGAAGACCAGGAAATCGGTGGGCGAGATCCGCGTCTCGCCCATCTGGAATCCTTCGCGGAACCGGGTCCACAGTTCGGTCAGATCGGCGAGCCGCGCCCCCCAGATCAGCGCGAACAGTGGCAGCGACAGCAGCACCAGCGCGAAACCGATCAGCACCGGGATCAGCCCGTCCTGCGTGGTCTCGTCCCCGCCGGTGATCAGCGTCCAGACCTCGCCCACGGTGCGTTGCAGGATCACGATCAGCGCGATCAGCGCCATCGAGATCAGCGCCGGATAGACCAGTGCCCCGGCCGCGGTGATATAGCCCACCGCAGCCAGCAATGGCCCCGCGATGCCAAGCAGCACCGCGGCCCCCCCCATCAGCCCCAGCACCCGGTTGCGGAAGCCGACGCCGGTGGCCGCGTCGTCCGCCGCCTCGTTCTGCATATGCTGGCGCAGCAATTGCCCCAGCCGCCAGAGCAGCATGGCGTTGATGCACAGGATCGGGAAGGAGATGACCGAAATCGCCGCCGGCGCGGTGGTCAGCGGGTCGAGGCAGACGGCGCGCAGCCCCTCCAGCACCAGACCCAGGCCGGTCAGGCTGGCGAGATAGCGCCCCTCGGTCCGACGCTCGTCGGACAGCAGCAGCACGCTGTCGCCGCCGTCGCCCTTGCGGAACACCTGGCCGCCCAGCCAGACGGCGGTGAAGAAAATGAACCCCAGAACCGGCAGAGCCGCGATGATCGACTGCCCCAGCACCCCCGACAGCGAGGACAGCCGCAGCGCGGTCGACAGCGCGAACACCCCCATGGTCGGAATGACGATCTGCCCCAGCGAGACCAGCAGCGCCCAAAGCCTGCGCCCGCGCCGCGACGCGCCGTTCTGCAACCGCAGCGACAGCCGCTCCATCAGCAGCCGGCCGCGCCAGACCAGCGCCACGGCGAAGGCCAGCGACAGCAGGATCAGCGGCAGGTTGTCGCCAAGCGCCGTCCGGGTGGAGGGCCATTTCGACCGGGTTGCCACCTCGTTCCACAGCGTCGTCGCGGTATCGGTCAGCGCCAGCAGCGCGTCGTCCCAGTTCGCCGGGTTCAAGGGCGAGGGCCAGAGCTTCAGCAGCGCATCGGTCTGACGCTCGCGCATCACCCGGTCGATCTCGCGAATGACGCCATCGGCGCGGGTATAGGCCTCTTCGGCGGTGATGCCGGGGGCCTGAAGTTTCACCAGTTGCTCGTTCAGATCGCGGCGGCGGGTGGCGATTTCCTCGGGCTCGGCGGTACCGTCGGTCGGCGCGGCGCCAAGCGCCGCGATCTGCGTGCGCAACGTGGCGATCCGCGCGGCATTGGCGCTTTGCGCCGAAAGCAGCGCCTGCCGCCAGTCGACCATCTGCGCCCGCAGATGTTCGAGCGCGACATCGGACGTATCCCGCGCCGCCAGCGCCGCCTCGGCCCGTTTGGCCGCCGTGTCCCAGGCGGTGTAGTCGAGTTCCGCCGCCGCCGAGTCCGAGCTTTGCGGCTCGGTCGCGTTGACGGGGGTGCCCGCCTGGGCCTCGACCACCGGCGCGCCGCGGTTCGACAGCGCCCCGCTGGAATCGAGCCGAACCGTGCCCCCGGGGACGACAACCCCGTTGGCATTCGCGCCGGCAGGCGGCGTCGCCTGCGTTTCCTGCGCGCCGCCGGGGACGGCGAGCGCAAGGGCCAGCGCCGTGGCGGCGGCCCGGAAGATCCTGTTCATGCGTCCTCGAAAACCGTGGGCAAATCGCGCGGCCCCCGGTCAAGCCAGGCCGGGACCGGCAACCCCTTTTCCTTCAGAAACTCGGGATTGAACAGCTTGGACTGGTATCGGTTCCCGTAGTCACACAGAACCGTGACGATCGTATGCCCCGGCCCGAGTTCGCGCGCCATGCGGATCGCGCCGGCGATGTTGATGCCGGACGAGCCGCCGAGGCACAGCCCCTCTTCCAGCACCAGGTCGAAGATGATCGGCAAAGCCTCGGCATCCGGGATGCGCCAGGCGAAATCGGGTCGGAACCCGTCGAGGTTCGCGGTGATCCGCCCCTGGCCGATACCTTCGGTGATCGAGGATCCCGGCGCGTCGAATGTGCCGTTGGTGTAATAGCTGTAAAGCGAGGCACCTTCCGGGTCCGCGAGGCCGATCTTCACACCTTTCGGTTGCAGCGCCATGCCGATGCCGGCGAAGGTCCCGCCCGAGCCGACCGAGCAGACGAATCCGTCGACCTTGCCGTCGGTCTGTTCCCATATCTCCGGCCCTGTGCCCTCGATATGGGCCTGACGGTTGGCGGTATTGTCGAACTGGTTGGCCCAGATCACGCCCGTCGCCTCGGTCTTCGCAAGCTCTTTCGCCAGCCGGTCGGAATAGTGGACATAGTTGTTCGGGTTGCGATAGGGCGCGGCCGGCACCTGAACCAGTTCGGCGCCTGCCAGGCGGATCGCATCCTTCTTCTCCTGGCTCTGGGTCTCGGGGATGACGATGACGGTGCGGAACCCCATCGAGGCGCCGACCAGCGCCAGCCCGATGCCGGTATTGCCGGCCGTCCCCTCGACGATGGTGCCGCCGGGGGCAAGCTGCCCGCGCGCCACCGCGTCGCGGATGATGTAAAGCGCGGCACGGTCCTTGATCGACTGGCCGGGGTTCAGGAACTCGGCCTTGCCGAGAATGGTGCAGCCCGTCAGCTCCGACGCTTTGCGAAGTCTGATCAGGGGGGTGTTGCCGATCATTTCGGCCAGATCGCCGCTGTAGCCCATGGTTTGCATCCTCTGAACGCCGATGGCAGGTTTAGGAGCGGGCCGCCCCGAACTCAAGCCCGCAGAACGGTTTGGAACCCGCCCTCCGCCGCCGCCCGCACGCCAGCGGCATCCTTTCGATGCCGGGCCGCGTGGAAGAATATTTTTCTCCTCGCCCGGCCCGCCCCGCCGAATCGCGCACCGCCCCGTCACGCTCCCTGCCCGGACGGAGAAGATTTGAGTATTTGGATCGCGAGGAAGACGGCATCTTACCGCCTTCCTTCTGACGAAAACACTCCCGGGAGAGCACCGCCCGAATCGCGGGGGCAGCGCCCCCCCTCCTGTCCCGAAACGCGGGTGTCAGGCCCATTCCCCCTTGCGGAAGACCGCGACCCGGTTGCCGTCCTTCGTCACCCCGTCGATATCGACCTGGCCCGAGCCGATCATCCAGTCGACGTGGATCAGGCTGGAATTGCCGCCACGTTCGCGGATCTGTTCGGGCGTCAGGTTCTTGTCGGTGAAGCAATCGGCATAGCACTGGCCAAGCGCGATATGGCAGGCGGCGTTTTCGTCGAACAGCGTGTTGTAGAACAACAGCCCCGAGGCCGAGATCGGCGAGGAATGCGGCACCAGCGCCACCTCGCCCAGGCGACGCGCGCCGGGATCGGTGTCGATCAGCTTTTGCAGCACCGCCTCGCCTTTGGTCGCATGGGCCTCGGTGATCGCGCCGTCCTTAAAGGTGACGCGGATGCCGTCGATCAGCGTGCCGTTGTGCGACAGCGGCTTCGTCGCCGAGACATAGCCATCGACGCGGGCAGCGTGCGGGGTGGTGAAGACCTCTTCGGTCGGCAGGTTCGGGTTGCAGGAGACGCCGTTCTTCGCATGGCTGATCCCGCCCTTCCAGGCATGGGTATCGGCCAGACCCACGGTCAGATCGGTGCCCGGCCCGGTGAAATGCAGCGCGGCGAAATCATGGCCGTTCAGCCATTTGCGCCGTTCCAGCAGCGCCGCATTATGCGCGGCCCAGGCGGCAACCGGATCGGCCTCGGTCACGCGGGTCGCAGCGAAAATCGCCTCGGCAAGCGTGCGCTGCGCCTCGTCGGGCGACAGGTCGGGGAAGACAAGCTTCGCCCAGGCGAGGCCCGGATAGGCGGTCAGCGACCAGTTGATCTCGAACCCGGTGATCTTTTCCAGCGCGGGGCGATAGGCGGCGGAATTGGCGCGGTTCGCCCGCGCGACCTTATCCGCATCGAACCCCGACAGCAGCATCGGGTCGCCCCCGCCGATCGCCATGCGCGCGGTGTTTTCGGCGAATGCCTCGCCCATGCCCTTGTAGATCCAGTCCGGGGCGACATCGAAAGCCTCGTCCCGCGCGTTTTCGAACCGCGCGACCGTCATCTCGTCGTCCGAGAAGATCGGCGTCACCAGCCCCGCCCCGGCCTTGTAGGCATGGACCGCGATGCGGCGCACCAGCGGCAACGCCTCGGTCGAGGCGGTCAGCATCAGGTTCTGCCCCGGTTGCAGGTTCAGGCCCACGCGCACCATCGCCTCGGCCAGGCGGTCGAGCTTTACGGGGTCGATGTTGGGGTTTTGGACGGACATGGGCGCACTCCGGTTAGGTTCCGATCGCGCGGAAGATGATCCCGCGCCGGGCCAAGGTCAATGCGGCCCGGCTTGAGCCGTGGCGCGCCATAGCCTATCACGCCCCGACCGCAGGACAGAGGACCGTGCCCATGACCCTCGAAGACGCCATCGCCGCCCTTCGGGCCGAGGCCGATCCCGAACGCGCCGCGCAAGAGGCCGCATATCACAAGACCGCGCGCGAGGTTCTGGGGCTCCGCGTGCCGCGCATCACCGAGCTTGCCACCGAATGGCGCCAGGGCATGACGGTCGAGGAACGCGTGGCGCTGGCCGACGGCCGCTGGCGGGCCGACATCCACGAGACCCGCGTCGCGGCGGCCAAGCTGG
>JAATGA010000004.1 GCA_015654855.1 Rhodobacterales bacterium | reverse complement strand
TATCACTATCGGGGCCAGGAGGTGATCGTCCCGGCGATGAGCGATTTTATGATCGTCTCATACCGCAACGGCATCACGCCGATGCGGCGGCGCTTTGACGGGACCTGGAAGGTCGACACCCTGTCGCCCGGCGCCACATCCCTGCTGACCCGGGCGCAAAAGGCGCACTGGACCTGGGAAGAGCCGATCACCGTCACGCATCTGTATCTGTCGCCCGCCCTGATCGCCGGGATCGCGGGCGAGGCGATGGACTGCCATGTCGCATCGGTGGAGCTGACCGACGTGCTGCGCACCGACGATCCGCTGCTGACCGGCATGGTCGATGCCATCGCGGCCGAGGTCGGCCAGGCCGCCATGGGCGGCGCGCTCTACGTCGAATCCCTGGCCCGTGCGCTCGGCATCCATCTTTTGCGCCGCTATGCCGCACTGCGCCTGCCCGCGCGGCCGGATGCGCAAAGGCTCAGCCCCGCCGAGATACGGCGGATCGGCGACTACATCGAGGAGAACCTGGGCGAGCCGCTGACGCTTTGCGATATGGCGGCGCGTCTGGGTCTGACGACCGATCTGTTCACCCGGCGTTTCCGGGCGAGCTTTGGCCTGCCGCCCTGGCGTCATGTGATTGCGCGGCGGGTGGAACGCGCAAGGCGCCTGCTGGCCGAGGGACGATTGCCCGTCAAAGGCATTGCCGCCGCCTGCGGCTTTTCCGACCAGGCGCATCTGACCCGGGTCTATGCCCGCGAAACCGGCGTCACCCCTGCGGCCTTCCGCCGCGAGGGATAGGGGGCGGGATCGCCCGCCCCCCATCGTTTCATACGGTGGCCAGGCCCGGATAGCCGGTCGCCGCCATCTCGTCGCATTTCGCGCGATAGGTGCCGACACCCCCGGTATAGGACAGAACCCTGCGCGGCTTGCCCGGGATGCTCGAGCCGACATACCAGGAATTGGTGCGCGAGATCAGATTGGCCGAGGCCGTCTCGTCATGGTGGCGGACCCATTCCTCCTCGAACTCCGCCGTGGGTTCGACCACCGTCTTGCCACTGGCCCGCATCCAGCCGACCAGCCCGGAAATCCATTCCGTCTGCTGCTGAAGGCAGGTCGTCATATTGCAAAGCGCGGCCGATGGGGCGAGCGGCGAGGCGGTGATCAGCAGGTTCGGATAGCCATGCACCAGCATCCCCTTCGCCGTGCGGATCTCGCGCCGCCAGTCGTCGGGCAGCAGCCGCCCGTCGCGCCCATATATGTCGATCCGGGAAAGCGCCCCCGACCCCGCATCGAAGCCGGTGGCCAGGATGATCACGTCCAGCTCATGCACCGTGCCATCGGCCAGGCGAATGCCCTCGGGGGTGATTTCCGCGATCGGGTTGTTCTTCACGCTGATCGCATGGACATTCGGGCGGTGGTAGACCTCAAGATAATTGGTCTCAAGCGGCACCCGATGCGTGCCGAAGCCGTAGTCCTCCGGCCCGGGCACCAGGATGTCGATCAGCGCCTGGTCCTTCAGCCGATCACGCATCTTGCCGCGCACGAATTCCGAGATTTCCTCGCTGACCTCGGGGTCGAAGAACATCTCGGCAAAGGAGGCGAGCCATAGCTTCAGCGAGCCGTCGGCGTGGATCTCCTCCAGCACCGCCCGGCGCTGATCGGGGGTCAGCGCCGCCCAGCTATGGGTGAAATCGTATTCAAACCCGGTGAAGGTGCGCGGCAGGTTCTGCCGCAGCTCATCAAACCGCGCCTTGTAGGCGGCCGCCTCGGCAGGCCCGTATTTCGGGTTCTTCATCGGCAGGGCATATTGCGGCGTGCGGATGAAGACCTTCAGATCCCCCACCTGATCGGCGATGGTCTGGATGACCTGGATGCCGGTCGCGCCATTGCCGACGACGCCCACCCTTTTGCCCGCCAGATCAATCGGTTGTTGCGGCCAGCGGGCGGTGTGAAAGATCCGCCCCTTAAACGACTTCTGTCCCGGAAAGCGGTCTTCCAGCGGTGCCGAGAGCATACCGCAGCAGCCGATCAGGAACTGCGTGTCGAATGTGTCGCCCTGGTCGGTCCGAACCGTCCAGCGCCCGCGCGCCTCGTCCCAGCGGGCCTCGGTCACGGTAGTGGAAAAGACGCAATCCTTTCGCAGATCCAGCCGGTCGGCGATGTAATGCATCCAGCGCTCGATCTCGGGCTGGGCAGGGAAGCGTTCGCTCCAGGTCCAGTCCTTGTAGAGCCGTTCGTCGAACAGATACTGGTAGATGTAGCTTTCGCTGTCGAATTTCGCCCCCGGATAACGGTTCCAGTGCCATGTCCCCCCGACATCCGAGGCATTGTCGACGGCCAGCACCTTCAGCCCCTGTTGGCGCAACTGATACAACTGATAAAGCCCGGCCACCCCGGCCCCGATGATCAGGGCATCCAGCACGACAGGCGATTGCGTGACGGGCCGCGCGCGGCCCATGTAAACGGCGACATTCATTGCGTTTCCTCCCGCTTGCCCGCAAGGACCTCCCTCCTCGCGGCTGACAGCTTGCGCGTCAGATCGTCGAGGCTACTCCTGCGCGGTCGGCTGGGTCTTGAACGATCCGGGGCCGGTTCTTTGAAGGAAACCGGGGGAAGGCGCAGGGGATCGGGGAAAAGCCGGCGCGTGGGGGCGGTTTCGGCCGGGACGAACCGCCCGTCGGGCCAAGAAACGCCCTGCCCTTGAACCCCAAGCGGACGCGCCTGCGAGGCAAAGGGCGTGCGGGCCGTCAGGCCCGCTCCTTTATGTTCAGCGGAACAGCAGCAGCGCGCCCGGGCTCCAGGAGACGCGGGTTTTCGCGCCCCGGTCCAGCACCGGGCGGCCGGGCACGTTGCGCATCGACAGGCGCAGCGGCACGTCCGACCCGTCAAGCTTCACATCGTAATAGGTCATGTCGCCGTAATAGACGACTTCCTCGATGGTGGCCGGGCTTTCGCGCTCGGTCGCGGTCTGGCCGTCGAACAGGATGGTCAGCGTCTCGGGCCGGAAGCCGATCTCGGGCTTACCGGTCGGCTCGCCCAGGACCTGATCGGCGCGCAGGGTCACGGGGCCAAAGCCCTGGACATCGACATCGACCATCTCATCCGTCGCCGCGCCGACAGTCGCGGGCAGGAAGTTCATCGTGCCGATGAAATCCGCCACCTGGCGGTTCGCCGGACGACGATAGAGCGTTTCCGGGTCGGCCAGTTGCGCGATCTCGCCCGCGAACATCACCGCGATGCGGTCGGACATCACCAGCGCCTCTTCCTGGTCATGGGTGACCAGGATGAAGGTGATGCCCACCTGACGTTGCAGCTTGATCAACTCGACCTGCATATGCTCGCGCATCTTCTTGTCGAGCGCGGACAGCGGCTCGTCCAGCAGCAGCACCTTCGGCTTCAGGATCAGCGCGCGGGCCAGGGCGACCCGCTGCCGCTGCCCGCCCGAAAGCGCATGGGCCGCGCGGGCGCCATAGCCTTTCAGCCCCACCATCTCCAACGTCTCGTCCACCGCTTTGGCCTTTTCAGCCTTCGACCTGGGGTCGCGGCGCAGGCCGAAGGACACATTCTCGGCCACCGACATATGCGGGAAGATGGCATAGGAC
>JAATGA010000196.1 GCA_015654855.1 Rhodobacterales bacterium | reverse complement strand
GCGCATCGCCCCGCTGCCCGAAGCCATCCCCGCGGCCGAACCCGCCCCCGCGCCGCAAGCCTCCGCCGCCCTGCCGGTTGCCGACACGCCGCCGCCGCGTTTTTCCACGCCCGAGGATCTGGCGCGCGCCACGCAAGAGGAACTGAAGCGGATCGGTTGCTATGCCGCAACCGTCGATGGCGACTGGGGCAACGGTTCGGCCCGGGCGCTTGGCCGGTATTACGCGGCCACGGGGGTCAAGTCGGACGAGACCATGCCGACCGAGGCCCTTTACGACACGCTGCGCGTTGCGCCGGAAAAGACCTGCGCCCCCGAAAAGGCCAGCGTGCCGGTGCCGAAGAAATCCGCGCCTGCGACGAAGAAATCCGATGCCCCGGCGAAGAAGGCCCAGCAGAAGACGCAGAAAAAAGCGGATCCCGCCCCTGCCGCCAAGAGCGAGAAGAAGGGCGTCACCTGCACATTCATTGTGGTGGCCATCGTTTGCAAATGAGGCCGTGCGCCCGGCGCGGTGTCTCCGCGACGGTCCCGGAAGGTTGCGCTCCGGTATCAGGTCTGCGTTTGGCGGATTCGGTTGATATGGCCCATCTTGCGGCCCGGTCGTGCTTCGGCCTTGCCGTAAAGGTGGATCGCCACATCCGGCTCGCGCGCCAGTGCCGGGATGCGGTCGATCTCGTCGCCGATCAGGTTTTCCATCACCACATCCGAATGCCGCTCGCCATCGCCGAGCGGCCAGCCGGTCACGGCGCGGATATGCTGCTCGAACTGGTCCACCGCACAGCCGTTCTGCGTCCAGTGGCCCGAGTTGTGGACGCGCGGCGCGATCTCGTTGACGATCAGGCCGCGCGGGGTCACGAACAGCTCCACCCCCATGACGCCGACGTAATCGAGCGCGTTCAGGACCCGCGCCGCCAGCAGCACCGCATCCTGGCGCTGCGCCGCCGTCAGCCGGGCCGGCACCGTCGTCGTCGCGAGGATCCCGTCCTTGTGGACGTTCTCGCCCGGATCATAGGCCGAGACGGCCCCGTCGAGCCCGCGCGCCGCGATGACCGAAACCTCGTGGCTGAAGTTCACGAAGCCTTCCAGCACCGAGGGCGCGTCGCGCATGGATTCCCAGGCGGCGGCGGCATCGGCGGGGGCCATGATCCGCGCCTGCCCCTTGCCGTCATAGCCGAAGCGGGCGGTCTTCAGGATCGCCGGCGCGCCGATTTCGGACAGCGCCAGTTCCAGATCGCCGAAACCGTTCACCGCCCGATAAGGCGCGGTCGCGAGGCCGAGACCGGCCAGAAAGTCCTTTTCCGCGATTCTGTCCTGGCTGACCGCCAGCGCGCGGCGGTTGGGCCGGATGGGCCGCAGGGCCTCGATCAGGTCGAGCGCGGCGGTCGGCACGTTCTCGAACTCGTAGGTCACCACGTCGACGCCTTCGGCGAAGGCGGTCAGCGCGGCGGTGTCCTCGTAGGGCGCGGTCCAGACCTTTTCGGCGACATGGCCGGCGGGCGGGTTCGCGCCCGGTTCATAGATATGGCAGCGATAGCCGAGCCGCGCGGCCGCGACCGACAGCATCCGGCCGAGCTGGCCGCCGCCGAGGATGCCGATGACGGAGCCGGGGGGAAGGGGAGAGGTGGTCATGGTCTGGTCCTGCCCCGATGGCCCGGGGCGTGGCGGCCATTCAGGCCTGGTCGTCAACGGGTTCGTCGGGGATCGAGGCCGAAAGCGCCTCGCGCCAGGCATCCAACCTCGCGGCCAGCACCGGGTCGGTGATGGCGAGGATCCCGGCCGCCATCAGCCCGGCATTGGCCGCACCCGGCGCGCCGATGGCCATGGTGGCGACGGGAAAGCCCTTGGGCATCTGAAGGATGGAATAAAGGCTGTCGACGCCGGACAGGGCCCTGGTCAGCACCGGCACGCCGATCACCGGCAACCGGGTCTTGGACGCCATCATGCCGGGCAGATGCGCCGCCCCGCCTGCGCCGGCGATGATCACCTTCAACCCGCGCTCCACCGCCGTCTTACCATAGGACCACAGCCGGTCGGGCGTGCGATGCGCCGAGACGATCTTCGCCTCCCAGGCGACGCCCAGTTCGTCGAGGATCTTCGCCGCCTCTTTCATCGTGGGCCAGTCGGACTGGCTGCCCATGATGATACCGACCTCTGCCATCGCCCTCTCCGTCAGATAAGG
>JAATGA010000142.1 GCA_015654855.1 Rhodobacterales bacterium | reverse complement strand
CGAAGATATTTTGCCAGGATGAACAGGAAAGAGGTCAGGAGGCGTAGGTGGAGCCTTCCTCGTCGAGGATAGCCTTCAGTTCTTTGAGGTGGGCGGCGGCGCCGGTCGGGTAGGCCTCCCATTCGCGGGCGGTTTTCTCGGCGATCTGGTCGGAGAGGACGTTCATTTCCATCCCGGTATGGCGGGCGCGGATATAGGTCTCCGCCGCGCGCTCGAAGTAATAGAGGCGGTCGAAGGCCTGGGCGGCGGTCTGGCCGATGATCAGCACGCCATGATTTCCCATCACCATGGCGATGGTTTTCGGGTCCGCGAGCATCGCGGCGCAGCGGGCGCCTTCCTCCTCGAACGCCATGCCGCCGTAGTTGAGGTCGATGACATGGCGGTTGAAGAACATCGCCGAGTTCTGGTCGACCGGGGGCAGGCGCGCGTCCTTCAGGCAGGCCAGCACCGTCGCATGGACGGAGTGGACGTGCATGACGCAGCGGGCATGGGGCACCAGCCGGTGGATAGAGCCGTGCAGGCCCCAGGCCGTCGGGTCGGGAGCGTCGGGGCGGTCCATCGTCCTGGGGTCGTTCGCGTCGATCTCGATCAGTTCGCTGGCGCGGATGCGGCTGAAATGGCGGGCGTTCGGGTTGATCAGGAAGCGCGAGCCATCCTCGTTCACCGCGAGCGAGAAGTGGTTCGCCACCGCTTCGTGCATGTTCAGACGGGCGGTCCAGCGGAAGCAGGCGGCGAGGTCGACGCGCTCGGTCCAATGGGTCAGGTTCTGGCGGGCGGGGGCGTTCATGGGCTTTCTCCATTGGGTTGCTCGCCATGGGCGAAGGCTGCGATTGCGGACATGATGCGGGCATAGCTGGCGCGGACGCGGGCGGAAAAGGCCCGCCCGCGCAGATAGCCGTGGACGAGGCCGGGCTCCTCGACCCAAAGCGCGCGTCCTCCGGCGGCGGTGATGCGGGCGGCGTAGTCGCGGGCGTCGTCGGCCAGCGGGTCGCATTCGGCCGAGATCGCCAGCACCGGCGGCAGGCCGGAGAAATCCGTGTCGGACAGGGGTTTGACCGTTGGGCCGGGATCCGTTGGCGCGGTGCCGCCGAAACGGATGCCGTCGTAGAAAAGCACATCCTCCAGTGTCAGCATCGGCGCATTCGCATGGGTCTGATAGCTGCCCCCGTGGTGATCGCCGCCGAGGCCGGGATAGATCAACACCATACCGGCGAGGCCGAGTGCGCGGTCTGCCTGGGCCACCGCCGCGCAGAGATTGCCCCCCGCGCTGTCGCCGGCGAGGATCAGCGGGCGGTCGGGAATGGCCCGGGCGACGGCCAGCGCATCGTCGAAGGCCGCCGGGTGGTGGTGCTCCGGCGACAGACGGTAATCGGCGACAACGACGGTCAACCCGGTCTCGGCCCGGATTTCCGCGCAAACGTCGTCGTGGCTTTGCAAGCCGCCGACGACGAAGCCGCCGCCATGCAGGTAAAGAACCGTGCCCCCGGCGCCGGGATAGATGCGGCAGGGCACGCCGGCGATCATCTCGTCATGCGCCGTCACGCCGGGCGGATAGCCGCGATGAAAGGCGCGGCACATCGCGTCGTAGATCGCGCGCTGATCCCCGATCGACCGGGTGGCGGTGTCGTCGGGATAACAGGCGGCCGTCGCCCGGATGAAGGCCCGGGTCTCGGTGTCGATCAACTGGTCGTAGTCGGCGGCCATCGCAATCCCGTCGGCGGCGGCCGGGGGAGTCCGGCCCTCTTGTCCCCGATCTTGGCAGCCTGGCGCGGGGCGACATGTCCGAAACCGCCGTATCTGGGTCGCATCCGGGCGAAACCTGTCCGGCGGGGACCCAGGGCAAAGAAAAAGCCGCGCCCGATGCGGGGCGCGGCCTGGATTGCCTGCCGGGGCTGGTCCGGGGATCAGACGTGTTCGGGCAGCGAGGGGGTGTCGTGACCGGCGCGGGGCATATGGGCAACCACCAGGCCGAGCCCGACGAAAACGATGCCGACCAGCGACCAGATCGCGAGTGCCGCGAGCAGCCCGGCCCCAAGTACCAGAACCGCGACCATCGCCGAGACGAATCCCATGAATCCGCCGGCAACCACCAGAACCACCGCCATCACTGTCACCCGTTCCCCATCCGTGAGTCACAGGATTGATCGGAGATTCAGGCGCAAATGCGGCGGAACATTGGAAAGGTTGCGCCCAGTCGGGAAGGTTTGAGATCAGTTGCGGGCAATCCCGTGTCGGCCGCCGCATGGGCGCGATCAGGGCACGGGGGCCCAGATCACCTCGTCGATCGACGGCGCGCCGGTGGCCAGCAGCACCAGCCGGTCGAAGCCCATGGCGATGCCGCTTGCGGGGGGCATATGGGCAAGAGCCGCGAGGAAATCCTCGTCCAGCGGATAGCGCTCGCCATAGACGCGGGCCTTTTCGTCCATCTCGATCAGAAAACGGCGGCGCTGCTCGTCGGGGTTCGTCAACTCGCCGAAGCCGTTGGCCAGTTCCACCCCGCAGGCGTAAAGCTCGAACCGTTCCGCGACGCGGGGATCGTCGGCGCAAGTGCGGGCCAGCGCCGCCTCGGCCGCCGGATAGCGGTCGAGGATCGTCGCCCGGCCATGGCCCAGATGCGGCTCGACCCGTTCCGACAGGATGCGGGACAGCATGTCGGACCAGGTGTCGTCCGGTGCGGTGCGCAGCCCCGCAGCCGCGCAGGCGGCCCGCAGCGCACCGGCATCGGTCGAGCCGTCGGCGCGGATCGTCGCCAGCAGGTCGATCCCGGCATGGGCAGCGAAGGCTTCGGCCACCGAAAGGCGCTCGGGCGGGGCGAAGGGGTCGCAGACCGCTGCGCGAAAGCGAAAGACCTCCGCTCCCGCCGCGCGGGCAGCGAGGCCGAGGAAGGCCGCGCAATCCCGCATCAGCACGGTGTAATCCTCGCCCGCGCGATACCATTCCAGCATGGTGAATTCGGGGGAATGCAGCGCGCCCCGCTCCCGGTTGCGCCAGACATGGGAAAAGGCGGCGATGCGCGGCTCGCCCGCCGCCAGCAGCTTTTTCATCGCGAATTCGGGGCTGGTGTGCAGATACATCGGTCGCGGCCGCCCGTCGTTGCCGATGGCACTGGTGGCGAAGGCGTGCAGATGCGCCTCGTTCCCAGGGCTGGTGGCAAGGCCGGAAGGGTCGACCTCGACGAAGCCTTCGGCGGTGAACCAGCCGCGCAAGCCGGCCTGGATCCGGTTTCTCGCCAACAGCAGCGGGCGGCGCGTTTCGTGGCGGCTGGCGGTCCACCAGGGGGATTCGGTCATGGTCGCAGGCTTTCGGCTGGAAATTGCGGGCGGGATCGGATAGCAGCACGCCCAATCCGCGCGCGAAGCTGACGCGCAAACGCCAAAGTCACAAGGACATACCCCGTGAAAGTCATCGCATCGAGCCTGCGCAAAGGCAATGTCGTCGAGATGGACGGCAAGCTCTATGTCGTTCTGAAAGCCGAAAACTTCCACCCCGGCAAGGGCACGCCGACCACTTCCGTCGACATGCGCCGCATTTCCGACGGGGTGAAGGTCGCCGAACGCTGGCGCACGACCGAGATGGTCGAAAAGGCCTCGATCGACGAACGCGAATACGACTATCTCTACGACGACGCCGAAGGGTTCCACTTCATGAACCCCGAGACCTATGAGCAGGTCACCGTCTCGGCCGATGTCGTGGGCGAGGACAAGGTGTTCCTGACCGAGGGGATCAAGGTCTATCTGCAAACCTTCGAGGATGTGGCGATCTCGCTGGAACTGCCGCAGAAGGTGGTGGTCGAGATCACCGAGACCGAGCCGGTGGTCAAGGGGCAGACCGCCTCCTCCTCCTACAAGCCGGCGATCTGCTCGAACGGCGTGCGCATCATGGTGCCGCCGCATATCGACGCGGGAACGCGGGTGGTGATCAACACCGTCGACCGCTCCTACGTCGAGCGCGCCAAGGACTGAGGCGGCATCCGTCGCCCGCCGCGAGGCGTGAAAAGGGGCGCATCCGGCCGGGATGCGCCCCTTTTCGCATTTTTGCCATCATCCCGCGCCAGACTGCGGCCATGATGACCGAAAGGGACGGCCGGATCGAATACCAGGACCGGCCGCCACATCCTCTGGTGCGGATTTTCCTCGTCCTCCTCGGCCTTTGGACGATTTTCTTCACCTGCGTCCTTCTGTGGACGATCCGCCGCGAGGCTACGCTTTCGGCGGGCACGGCGCTGATGGCCCTCCTCTGTCTGGTGTTGGCTGCGGCGGGCATGGTCTTCGTCCTTGCCGGACTGAACAGCGCGACCGACCTCGGCTTCGATCCGGTTGCAAACCGGCTGAACCGCCGCTGCCATGGCCCGGTGCGGAACCGCCGCGACAGCTTTCGCCTTTCGGATCTTGCGCCGCCAGAGTTGGTGATGAACCACAACACCGAGGATGACGAGCCCTTCGCGATGCTGCGGCTGATCCTGCCGGATGGCGGCCGGTTCGACATGACGGGCTTTGCCGACCGGCACGAGGCCGAAGCCTGGCGGGGCCGCATCGCCCGCCTTCTTCTTGGCCCGAATACTCCCCGCGGGGGCAACCCTCCCGATGCCCGGGGCATTGATTAGGCATATCCTAATCAATGCTGCGGCACTCCGTTCTGTCGCCGCACCGCGCGCCGGCTAAAGTGCGCGACCAGACGCAGCCCCAACCCCCGAAGAGGTTCCCCAGCCATGTCGCCCGAGAAAACCGAGGTTCTGGTCGTCGGCGCCGGTCAGGCCGGCGTCGCGATGAGCGAGCATCTGACCCGCGCCGGCATCCCGCATCTGGTGCTGGAGCGCGACCGGATCGCGGAGGCCTGGCGGACGGGGCGGTGGGATTCGCTCGTCGCCAACGGGCCGGCCTGGCACGACCGCTTTCCGGGCCTGGAGTTCGACGGCGAGCCCGAGGCCTTCGTGCCGAAGGAGCAGGTCGCCGATTACTTCGTCGCCTATGCCGACAAGTTCGACATGCCGATCCGCACCGGCGTTTCGGTGACGGGCGTCACACGGAACCAGGACCGCGCCGGCTTCACCGCCGATACCTCGGCCGGTCCGGTTGAGGCCAGATATATCGTCGCCGCGACCGGCCCCTTCCAGGTGCCGCTGATCCCGGCCCTGGTGCCCGACAGCGCGGGGATCGACCAGATCCACTCCTCCGCCTACCGCAATCCCGGCCAGCTTGCCCCCGGGGGGGTGCTGGTGGTCGGCGCCGGATCCTCGGGCGTGCAGATCGCCGAGGAACTGCTGGCCTCGGGGCGCGAGGTCTGGTTGTCGGTCGGCCCGCACGACCGCCCGCCGCGCCGCTATCGCGGCCGGGACAATGTCTGGTGGCTGGGCGTGCTGAACAAATGGGACGCCGAGGCGGTGCCGGGATCCGAGCACACCACCATCGCCGTCAGCGGCGCGCATGGCGGCTATACCATCGACTTCCGCAAGCTCGCCGCCGCAGGGATGGTGCTGGTCGGACGGACCGAGGGGTTCGCGGATGGCCGCATGACCTTCGCCGGGGATCTGGCGGCGAACGTCCGGCGCGGGGACGCGAATTACCTCTCAGTCCTCGACGAGGCCGATGCCTGGGTCGCCCGCAACGGATTTAGCCTGCCCGAGGAACCCGGGGCGCGCGAGATCGGCCCCGATCCCGTCTGCATGACCGACCCGATCCTGTCGCTGGATCTGAAGGCCGCCGGCATCGGCACCATCGTCTGGGCCACGGGGTTCGCGGTGGATTTCTCCTGGCTGGGGGTCGCGCCGCAGGACGAACGGGGTCGCCCGGTCCAGAATCGCGGCATCTCGACCGAGCCGGGGGTCTACTTCCTCGGCCAGCCCTGGCAGACGCGGCGCGGCTCTTCCTTCATCTGGGGGGTGTGGCATGATGCGAAATACGTCGCCGACCATATCGCCAAGCAGCGCGGCTATCTGTCGGCCTATGGCGGCGCGGGCTGACCGCGCCCCCCGTCCCTCGACCGCCGGGGCGCCAGTGCGCCCCTTTGGCATTCCGCCCGATCCCATGAAAGGCAAGGCACATGACCCGGCATGACCCCCTGACCACCCCTTTGCAGGAATTGCGCGCCAATGTCGCGGGCCCGTTCGAGACGGCACGCGCCATGCCGAAATCGGTCTATACCTCGCCCGAGTTCCTTGACGAGGAGATGGCGCATATCTTTGCGCGCGAATGGCTTTGCGCCGGTCGGGCCGATGCGCTGCCGAACCCCGGCGACTACCTGACCATGACCATCGCCGGCGAGCCAATCCTCATCATCCGCGACCGCGAGGGCGTGTTGCGGGCCATGTCGAACGTCTGCCGCCACCGCATGTCGGTGCTGCTGGAGGGGCGGGGGAACGCGCGGTCGATCGTCTGTTCCTACCACGCCTGGACCTACAACCTCGACGGTTCCCTGCGCGGTGCGCCGGCCATGGCGCAGAACGCGGGCTTCTGCCGGGACGACGTGAAACTGCCGCAGGTCCGCTGCGAGGAATGGCTGGGCTGGATCATGGTCACGCTGAACCCCGACGCCGCAAGCCCGCGCGAGACCCTGGCCGAGGTCGAAAACCTTGTCGGCCATCTGGGGATGGAGAACTATCGCGAGGTTTTTCGCCAGGAATTCCGCTGGAACACCAACTGGAAGGTGCTGGCCGAGAATTTCATGGAAAGCTACCATCTGCCGGTCTG
>JAATGA010000205.1 GCA_015654855.1 Rhodobacterales bacterium | reverse complement strand
TTCCAGCAGATCGTCTTCCAGATCGTCGTCGGCCGCCGCACCCGCCGTTTCCAGCAGATCGTCGCCTTCCAGATCCTCGACAAGGACCTCGTCATCCTTCTCGACCGGGCGAGAGATCACACCGGCGGCCATCTTGCGACGGGCGGTTTCGATGTCCACGATCTCGCCCGTGTAGGGGCTGACGATCGGCGAACGGTTCAGGTCGTAGAAACGTTTGCCGGTGGTGGGGCAAATCCGCTTCGTGCCCCAGTCTTCTTTGGGCATAGGGGGTTCCTTCGCAAAGGCTGGATGTCCAGAGTCGCAGTCGCTTGCCACAGGCGGCGGGAAGTGTCAAAGCCTTTTGCCGGCGCGGCGGACCGGGACCGATGTGGGTCGCCCCGCCCCGCCTTTCAAGCCCCGCGCGTCCGGCGCGCCCCGACCGGGCGCCGGAAACGCAAGACCGCCCGAACCGCGCCCCCGGACCGCCCCGCCCGGAGCGCGCCCGCGAGAGAGACCGATGCCACACCTGCCAGGCCAGCCCCCGGTCGAGATCACGCTGCGCCGCTCCGCACGGACGCGGCGGTTCTCGCTGCGCATTTCGCAGACCGACGGGCGGGTGACGCTGACCCTGCCGCAACGCGCGCGCGAGGCCGACGCCATGGCCTTTGCGGTCAGCCAGGAGGGCTGGATCCGCCGGGCGCTGGCGCGGCTGCCGCAGGGGGGCCGGGTAGAGTTCGGTGCGGACCTGCCGGTCGAGGGGCGGCCTCTGACCCTGACCCCCGGACCCGGCCGCGCCGTCCGCGTCGAGGCCGGCCTGCTGACCGTGCCGGGAGAGCCCGCGCAGGTCGGCGCGCGGGTCGCAGCCTTTCTGAAGGTCATGGCGCGCGACCGGCTGATCGCGGCCTCGGACGCCCATGCCGCGCGGCTGGGGCTGCGGTTCCGCCAGATATCCTTGCGCGACACGCGGTCCCGCTGGGGATCCTGCACCCATGACGGGGCGCTGATGTATTCCTGGCGGCTGATCATGGCGCCGCCGCAGGTCCTCGATTACGTCGCCGCGCATGAGGTGGCGCATCTGGCCGAGATGAACCATTCTCCCGCCTTCTGGGCGGTGGTCGAGCGGCTGTTCCCCGGCTGGCAGGCGCAGCGCGACTGGCTGCGCGCCCATGGGGCGGAACTGCACCGCTGGCGCTTCGGGGATTGACGCCCCGGGCTGGTGGTGGTGCGATGGCGGCCCATGAACAATCCGATCACGCAGCGCCCCACCGACCCCAACGCCGCCGCGCATGAGCGCGTCTATCGCTCGCTGCGCCAGCAGGTGATGCATGGCGAGCTTCCGCCGGGCCAGCCGCTGACGTTGCGCGGCCTGGCCAAGACCTATGGCGTGTCGATGACCCCCGCGCGCGAGGCGGTGCGCCGTCTGGTGGCCGAGGGCGCCCTTACCATGTCCACCTCGGGCCGGATCTCGACGCCGGAACTGACGCCGGAGCGGATCGAGGAACTGGCCTCGATCCGCGCGCTGATCGAACCGGAACTGGCCGCCCGCGCCCTGCCGCGCGCGCATTTCGCGCTGATCGACCGGCTGGCGGCGATCAATGCGCTGAACGCCGAGGCGGTGGTGAAGAATGACGCCATCGCCTATGTGCGCACCAATCTGGAGTTTCACCGCACGCTTTACCTGCGCGCCCAGGCCCCGGCGATGCTGGCCATCGCCGAGACGGTCTGGCTGCAACTCGGGCCGACGATGCGGGCGCTTTACGCCAAGCTGCGCCGGAAGGAGCCGCCGCAGCACCACCGCATCATCCTCGCCGCGCTGAAGGCGGGGGACGAGCCGGGGCTGCGGCTGGCGGTGCGGACGGATGTGACGCAGGGGCTGCGGCACCTGGCGAGCTGACGGGGCGCGAAAGCCGCGCTTGAAGCCGGCGGCGCCCCCGCGATAAAAGGCCGGGACCGGCGGCCCCCGCCGCCCATAAGGAGCCGGAGGTTCCATGCGCCCGACCGCCTTTCCGTCGATCCGCCGCCCGACCGCCTTGCTGCGCGCCCTGGCCCTGGGCCTCGCGCTCGCCATTCCGACGGCGCTTGCGATGACCCCCGCGACCTGGGCCCACACCACCGGCGGAATGCAGGCCAAGGCGGCCATCGCCACCGTCACCCCGCAATCCGCCGCCGTTTATCTGCGCGTCGAGAACCATACGCCCGGCGACGACCGTCTGATCTCGGTCAGCACCCCGGCGGCGGGCGAGGCGGGAATGCACCGCTCGACCGCCGGCGCCGACGGCGTGATGCGGATGGAGGAGATCGCGGGCGGCGTCACCGTGCCGAAGGGTCAGGCGCATGACTTCGCCCCGGGCGGGGACCACATCATGCTGATGGGCCTGACCGCACCGCTGCGCCCCGGCGACCGCTTTCCCCTGACGCTGGTGTTCGCGACGGCCGGCCAAGTGACGGTCGAGGTGACGGTCGTCCGCCCCGGCGAGGCCGCGGGCGACGCCCCGGCCATGGACCATTCCGGCCACGGCGCCGGCAACTGATCGCGTTCCGGGCATCCGCACCGAAACGGGCGGAACCGCCGCAAAGCGCATAAAGGGGGTGGCGGCGACGGATGCCCTTCGCGACTGTCGCCCGCCCGGACGGGCGGGACACGCCCCCCCCTTCCGCGCAAGGCCCCGCCATGACGCCCTTTCTGACCCTGCCCGATGCCCTGACGCCCGAGGATTGCGCGACGGTGATCGCCCTCGCGCAATCGGGGCGGATGAAGGACGCGGGCCTTGTCGGCCAGACCACGGCGCACGGCATCCGGCGGG
>JAATGA010000111.1 GCA_015654855.1 Rhodobacterales bacterium | reverse complement strand
CGCTCGGTGCGCTACCGGGTGCCGCGCCAGGCCATGCTGGACGGCATCGTCTATGTGACCGAGGACCGCAAACTCGAAGGCTTCTTCGAGACTATGTCCATCGCCGAGAACCTCTATGGCGGGCTGCTGGCCTCGGGCGGGAACCGAAGCGCTGTGGTCAGCCATGCCGAGATGAAGACGCTGGCCGAACACTGGCGCCAGGCGCTGAATGTGCGCACGATCAACAGTGACGCCAAGGTGGTCGAACTGTCGGGCGGCAACCAGCAAAAGGTGGTCATCGGCAAGTCGCTTTTGCAAAAGCCGCGCCTCGTCATTTTCGACGAGCCGACCCGCGGCGTCGATGTCGGCGCCATCGCCGAAATCCACCAGCTGATCAACCGTCTCGCCGACGAGGGCACCGCCATCGTCGTCATTTCCTCTTACCTGCCCGAGATCCTCAACCTCTCGGACCGTATCCTCGTCACCCGTCTTGGCCGCGTGGTCGAGGAATTCCTGCCGGCAGAGGCCACCGAGGAAAAAATCATGTATGCAGCGGTTCATTGAAACGATCCGCCGGCAAGTTTCGGTGTGAAGGTGCAGAGGGACAGCGGGTGACAGGCCAGGACGATCCGATCGACGGGGATGACGATATTCCGGGGGAACTGGCGCGCGAACGGCGCGGCATCAAATCGGTAGAGACGGGCAACCGGCTGCTTCTCACCCTCAGCGCGGCCGATCAGCCGATGACGCTGAGCGAGATCGCCGCCGCGCTGAAGGTCTCGGCGACAAAGGTCCATCCCTATATGGTCAGCTTCATGCGCCAGGATTTCGTGCTGCAAAATCAGAGCGGGCGCTATGAACTTGGTCCCTCGGCCTTGCAGATCGGCCTTGCGCGGATGCGCCGGCTCGATCCGGTGCAGATCGCCATCGAGGAAATCGCAAGCCTCGCCGAGACCGTGACCCACGCCATCGCCATCTCGATAGAGGGCAACCTCGGGCCGACCGTGGTCTGGTTCGAGGAATCTAGGGTGCCGCTTTACGTCTACCTCAAGCCCGGCACAGTGATGTCCTTGCTTCATACCGCGACCGGGCGCGCTTTTGCGGCCTATATGCCGGCGAAACGGGTCGAAACCATGCTGGCCATAGATGCGACGCGGTTCGGAGGCCATATGAACCGGCCCGGTCCGGTCTCGCGGCAAGAGATCGAGACGATCCTCGCCGAGGTCCGCACCCATGGCATCGCGCGCGAACTGGTGCTGGTCCCGGGAGTCAAGGGCATGAGCGTGCCGGCCTTCGATGCGCAGGGCCGTGTGGTTCTGGCCGTCACCGTGACCGGCCCGGCCGATGGATTCGACGCCGACTGGGACGGGGCAACGGCGCGGGCACTGAAAACCACCGCCGCCCGGATCTCGAACCGGCTGGGTTTTCGCAATCCCTGACCAGAATGGCGCAGGGCACGAGGGAGAAAACGACATGGAGACGCCCTTCACGCTGCAAGGTCAGCGCATTCTGATCACCGGCGCCGCGGGCGGCATCGGCTCGGAGGCGGCCCGGATCTGCGCCGGTCTTGGCGCGGATCTCGTGCTGACCGATATCCGCCCGGACATCCCGATCGCCGAAGAACTGCGGGCGAAGGGCGCGAAGGTCGAGACCTCGGCCATCGACATCACCGACCGCGCCGCCGTCGAGCGTCTGGTGCGCGAGGCGGGCGCGCTCGATTCCCTCGTAGCCAATGCCGGCTATGTCGTCTGGGACGACTGGGAGGACGAGGGATGGGACGAAACCTTTCGACGCATCATGGATGTGAACGTCCTTGGCGTCTTTCATCTGGTGCGGGCCGCTTTGCCAGGGATGGCGGCGCGTGGCGCGGGTCGGATTGTGGTCGTGACCTCGGTCGCGGGCAAGGTCGGCGGCGTGCGCTCGGGGCCGCATTATGTGGCGGCGAAGGGCGGGCTGAACGCCTTTGTGAAATGGGCCGCGCGCCGGGCAGCCCCCTCGGGCGTGCTTGTGAACGGCGTAGCGCCAGGGCCGACCATCTCGCCGATGACGGCCTCGCAGAACTTCGATTCCTCGGGCATACCGCTTGGCCGCATGGCCCGGGCCGAGGAAATCGCGGCGCCGATCGCTTTCCTTTGCGCGCCGGCCTCCTCCTATATCTGCGGCTCGGTCCTTGATGTGAATGGCGGAATTTTTATGGGCTGACGGCCCGGCAAAGGGGGGATCATGGAATTCGGAGAGGGGATTGTCGCCATCACAGGCGGGGCCAGCGGCATCGGCGCCGCCTGTGCGGCGCGCTTCGCGGCTGCGGGCGCGCGCGTGGCGGTGATCGACCTGGACGCGGCCTCGGCCGCGCGCGTGGCGGACGAGATCGGCGGCCGCGCCTTCATGGCGGATGTGGGCGACGAGGCGAGCGTGCTCGCCTGCGCCGCCCGGATCGAGGCCGAATTCGGCCGGGTCTCGGTTCTGGTGAACAGCGCCGGCATCATGCAAGCGCCGCTGCGCCCGTTCGAGTTGGACATCGAGACCTGGGATCGGGTGGTGCGCATCGACCAGCGCGGCACATGGATCGCCTGCCTCGCCTTCGGTCGCGCCATGGTGGCGCGCCGCGCCGGCACCATCGTCAATATCGCCTCGGTCACCGCCTTGCGCTCGACGCCGCTGCACGCCTATGGACCGGCCAAGGCGGCGGTTGTCGCGATGACCGAGAGTCTCGCCGCCGAATGGGGGCCGGAGCGGGTGCGTGTGAACGCCGTCTGCCCGGGCTATACCCTGACCCCCGCTCTGGCCGGAAAGATCGAAAGCGGTGAGCGTGATCCGGGCGAGATGACCGCCAATGCGGCCCTCGGGCGCCTTGTGCAGCCAGCCGAGATCGCCGAGGCGGTGGCGTTTCTGGCCTCGGACCGGGCCTCGGCCATAACCGGGGTCAGCCTGCCGGTCGATTGCGGCTGGCTGGTCGCGCCGCCCTGGCACACCTATGGCGGCCTGCGCCGCAATGGCGTGTGAGGAGAGATGGAATGTCGGTTCTGAAATCGCTGGTGCCGCAGCGGGGGCTCCGGGTTCTGATCACCGCCGGGGCGGGCGGGATCGGCCGGGCCATCGCCCAGGGCTTTGTCGAGGCGGACGCGCGCGTCCATATCTCGGATGTCGATCCGGGCGCGGTGGCGGCGGTCAGCGGCGGCGCGATCAGCGGCAGCACGGCGAACGCCGGCGACGAAATCGACACGGCCCGGCTTTTCGACGAGGCGCTCGGGACGCTTGGCGGCCTTGATCTGGTGATCGCCAATGCCGGTATCGCAGGCCCGACCGGCGCGGTCAGCGACATCGCGACCGAGGCCTGGGATCAGACGCTCGACGTCAATCTGCGCGGCGCATATCTCGCGGCCCGTTTCGGCCTGCCGCATCTTGAGGCGAGCCGGGGCGCTTTCATCGCGATCTCGTCTGTGGCGGGGCGCCTCGGTTACGGGTTTCGCACGCCCTATGCCGCTTCGAAATGGGGGGTGGTCGGGCTGGTGAAAAGCCTCGCCGTCGAGGCCGGCCCCAAAGGCGTGCGCGCCAATGCGGTGCTGCCCGGCGTGGTGGCGGGGCCGCGCATGGACCGGGTGATTGCGGCGCGCGCCGAACAGATGGGGATCGGCTTTGACGAGATGCGCGACCGCTATCTTCAGAAGATCTCGCTCAGACGCATGGTCACGGCGGAGGAAATCGCCGCGACCTGTCTTTTCCTCGCCTCCCCCGGAGGGTCGGCGATCTCGGGCCAGGCGATCAGCGTCTGCGGCAACGTCGAAACGCTCTGAGAGGGGACCAGGCCCGGTCCGCGCCTTTCTGATCGGGGACAGAGGCCGGAATTCAGGCGGCCCGTGTCCGGCGCGGCAAGGTCCGCGGTCCGGCCGTCAGATCCGGCGGCGCGGGAAGGGCATTCCGGCGCTGTGCGCGGTGGCGCAGCCGTCGACCGGGATGACCGCGCCCGAGAGGTAGCTCGCGCCCGGCGAGACGAGGAAACCGATCACCGAGGCGACCTCGTCGGGCCGCGCCATACGCTGCTGCGGAAGCTGCAATTGCTGATCCGGGCCATGCTGCTCGATCATCCCGGCCATCATCCCGGTATCGACCGGGCCGGGACAGACGCAGTTCACGCGGATGCCATGGCGCGAGTAATCCACGGCCCATGTCCGGGTCAGCGCCACCAGCGCGCCCTTCGAGGCGGTGTAGGCATCGGCCCAGGGCATGGCGCGGATCGCGGCGACGCTGCCCAGCGTCACGATGGCGCCGTCGGGCCGGATCTGCGGCCGGAAGGCCCGGACCGAAAGCATGGTCCCGGTCAGATTGACCGCCAGCGTGCGCTCCCAGGCGGCAAGCTCCAACCGCTCGGGGCTGTTGTCCTTCGGACGCAGATTTATGCCGGCGCAGCAGATCAGCGCGTCGAGGGGGCCGATCTGCGCTGCCAGTTCCGCCTGGGCGCCGGCATCGGTCACGTCGCAGATATGGCTCTGCACGTTTGCAAGCGGCCCCGGCTTCAGGTCGAGCGTATGGACCGTCCAGCCGGCCTCGGAGAGGAAGCGCGCCGATGCGCCGCCGATGCCTTGGGCACCGCCGGTGATGACGGCGATTTTCTGTCCGGTGCCCATCAATCCTCCTCCGCCAGACGGAAGACCGGCAGCACCGTATCGGTGCCGGGAACCGGGTGGAAATCGACCTGCACCCGGTCGCCGATCCTTGCCGACAGCGCGCCGGGGCCGATGATATTGCTCATCATCTGCACGTCTTCATCAAGACGGATCACCGCGATCACATAGGGCAGCAAATCCTCGAAACCCGAAGGCGGACCGGCCATCTGTGTGGTCAGCGTATAGATCTCCCCCGTGCCTTTGGCCGCGACATAGCCGAGATCGTCGCTCAGGCAGGAGGGGCAGTAGCGACGTGGAAACATGATCTTTTCGTCGCAGGCATTGCAGCGCTGGATCACGAGCCGGTTCTCGCGCGCGGCCTGCCAGAAGGGTGCGGACCAGGCCGAGGGTTGCGGCAGGGGGCGGACAGGGGCGGTCATGCGGCTTCCCTCGACAAAATGGTGACATGCGAATCCATCCAGGTCCCGCCCGAGGCGGTCTCGACGGCATTGACCAGGTTCGCGACCTGGCGTTCCCCGGCCTTGCCCATCAACTGGCGAAAGGCCTCGACCATGACGGCGATGCCGCCGCCCACCCCGGTATGCCCCTGTGAGAGCATACCGCCATTGGTGGTCATCGGCAGCGAGCCGCCCGGCGAGGTCTCGCCGGCCGCGACAAAAGCGCCGGCGCGCTCGCCCCGGCAGAGGTTCAGCCCGTCGAGCGACATCAGCGGCCAGACCGGATAGGCGTCATAGATCGAGGCGAGCTGGATCGCATCGGGGCCGATCCCGGCCTCGGCATAAGCCTCGCGCGCCGCTTCGGGAAAGCCGAGCCGGGCAAGGTCGCGTTCCTGGCTGATGGAGTAATGCGTAACCAGCGAGCCATGGCCACGCACATAGGCGGGCATCTCGCAATGACTGCCGGCCTCGGCGGCATCCGCGACGATGAAGGCGGCGGCGCCATCCGCCAGCATGTTGCACTGCTTGGCGCGCAAGGGGGTCGCGACCAGTTTCGAGCCCATCACGTCTTCGATGGTCAGCGGTGTGCGAAACATGGCGTTCGGGTTCAGCATCGCCCATTTGCGCAGGCTGACGCAGACGGCGGCCAATTCCGCTTCGGTGGTACCGGTCTCATACATGTAGCGCTGGCTGGCAAGCGCCCCGACGGCGTTCATGTTATGGCCGAACGGGGCCTCCCATTCCTCCGAGACGCCGGTCGTGGCGAAGAGGTCGATCCCGGCCTGGCGCGGCAACGAGCCGACCGCATCGGAATGGACGCAAAGGATGCGCTTCGCCTGGCCATTGGCGATCAGCGCATCGGCCACGGCGAGAACCGCCGAACTGGTGGCGCCGCCGGCCATGATCTGGCAGTTCATCTTCGCGCTGCGGTTCATGCCAAGCTCTTCGCAAAGCCGCGAGAAGACCAGATCGACATTGAAATGCCGCGAGGCCAGCGCCCCCACCGGCAGCACCATGTCGATATCGCGCGGGCTGAGGCCGGCATCGAGGATCGCCTCGCGGCTGGCCGTGACGGCGGCGTCCAGCTCGCTTCGTTCGGGATATTTGCCGGTCGGCACCTCACCGATGCCGATCACGGCGGATGTGGTTCTGCGCATCAGGGATTTCCTTCTTTCAGGGCTGCCGCCCGTTCCTCCAGCAGATCGCGGCGGATCTTGCCGGTCTGGTTCCGCTCGATCGCGGCTTCGGGGATGAAGTGGTATTCCTTCGGGTGTTTGAACCGCGCGACCGAGGTCTCTATCCTGGCGCGCAGATGGGCCTCCTCGGGGGCGGGGTCGTCCGCCACGATGAAGGCGATCGGGATCTCGCCCCAGATCGGATCGGGGCGGCGCACCACCACGGCGTCGAGCACGCCCGGGCAATTGCGCAGGACCTGTTCCAGCTCGGCCGGATAGATGTTCTCGCCCCCGGATTTGATCAGATATTTGCGCCGGTCGGCGAAATGCAGGGCGCCCGCCTCGTCGCGGACGAAATCGTCGCCCATATGATACCAGCCGCCGACAAAGGCGCGTTCGGTGGCCTCGGCATCGCCCCAATAGCCCGAGAAAAGTGCGGGCGAGCGGATGCAGATCTCGCCCGCCGCGCCGGGGGGAACGGGATTGCCGTCCTCATCGAGCAGCCGGATCTCGCAGCCGCTGCTTTGCAACTTGGCCATCGAGGTGGGTAGTTCGCCGGGTGCGAACCAGTTGCCGCTGGCGGGCACGATCCCGGTTTCGGTCGAACCGAAAGAGTTCAGGAAGGGCGCGTTCAACAGCCGCGAGATGCGGGCGATCTGCTCTCCCGGCACCAGATTGGCCATGCAGCCCGCCGCCGCCACTCGCTGCAAGGGTGCGTTGCGGCGTTCGAGTTCCTCGGCGAGGCGTTCGATCATGCCGGGGATCAGCACCAGCCAGCCGACGGGATGGACCTCCAGCGCATCGGCGATATCGGTCGGGTTGAAGCCGGGAAGAACGCTGAGCGTCGCACCCTGGATCAGGCTCGACAGTGCCGGATCGGCTCCGGCCATGTGAAAAAGCGGCGACCAGACGATGGCGCCATCTTCGCGCCGTATATTCCAGTCGGCGCGCATCAGCAGGCTGCGGGCGATCACCGCGCGATGGCTGATCACCGGCGCCTTTGGCCGCCCCGTCGTGCCTGACGTGTAAAGAATCAGCAGGCCCTCTTCGGAGCCGATTTCCACTTCGGGCTCGTCGCTTGCGCCGCTTGCTCGAAAGGCGGTGAAATCCGGGCCGAGCAGCATCAGTCGTTCAAGGCCCTCGGGCAGCAGATGGGCGAAACGTGGCGAGACCAGCGTCAGCCCCGGCGCGGTGAGGGCAAGGCAATGTGCGATATCATCGGCATTCTGCCGCCAGCTCAGGCAGGCGGCGATCATGCCGGTCTTGGCGCAGGCCAGCATCAGCCGGATGTAATCGGCGGAATTCTCGGCAAGGATAGCGATCCGGTCGCCGGGCCGCAGGCCAAGTCCGGTCAGGGCGTGGCAAAGTCGATTCACCTCTTCGTTGAGGCGCAGGTAGGGGATTTCCTCGCCTTCGGCGCGCAGGGCGATGGTTTTCGGCGCGGCGAAAGCCGCATCGCGGAACATCCCGCCCACGCTGCCGCTCAGAACAGTTGCGACGCGGGCGAGGCCGGAGGGCATCGGAACGGAAGAGACAGGAGCGGGCATCGGCGGGGTGCGCATCGGTTCAGACCGCCCGGCGGTGCCGGGAAACCGGCCCGCACGCTGTCACGATGTCCGGCGTCAGGGTGCGCAAAAATATCCCGGCGACAGCCGGGCCAATGAGCCAGGGCGGCATCTGATTCTCCTCCCCGAGATCAGAAAGTTTCCTAACTGTTTCATAATGGAGCCTCTGGTGTCAACATGGACTTTCCATCGCCGCCCGTCTCGTCTAGCCTGTGGCGCGAGAGTCCGGCACAGGTCGGGCGCGGGTCAAAGCGGGGCGACGTGTCGAAAAGCGAGGTCAATGCCGAACTGGGGCTGCGGCTGCGACGCGTACGCCTGGCCGCCGGCTATACGCTGGAATGGACCGCCGGGCAGGCCGGGCTGACCAAAGGCTATCTCTCGAAGGTCGAGCGCGGCCTCGCGACGCCTTCGATCGCTGCGGTCAACCGCCTCTCAGAAATCTATGGCGTTACAGTCGCCGAGTTCTTCATGTCCGAGGGCGCGCGCAAGCCATTCGCCGTGCTGCGCGCGGGCGAGCGGCGCG
>JAATGA010000261.1 GCA_015654855.1 Rhodobacterales bacterium | reverse complement strand
TCCCGGGAACGGGCCGATCTGGCCAAGATTGCAGCGCGGCAGAAAGACGGAGCACATCTGCGCCACGGGTTCGAGCAACGGCGCGAAGGCGCGGCTGCGGGCGGAGCGTGACATGCCTCGCCGAAAGCAGCGGCTTTTTCGTGCGCGAGGCGATATGAGGTGCCCTTCATCGCCAGACACCACCAGATCTGGACGGTCAGCGGACTGTGCAAGGCTCTGGCGGTTTCGCAATCCGGCTTTCATGCGCGGGCATCAGCCGCCCGACCGGCCCCCGCGAGATCCACGACGCCAAGCCCGTCGCGACAATCGCAACGAACTTCAAGGCCAGTGACCGGACCTCTGGCCTCTGGTGCGCCTCGCCGTTGGACTTGAACCCCTGCGCGATCTCGAGCAGGGGCTTGCCTGCGGGCGGAACCGGATCGAGCGGCTCATGCGGGCCAATGCCATGAGGGCGCGGCCCAGGCGCCGCGGCAAGCCCAAGGACGGTGGCGAACGCTCGGTCATCGCCGGGATCGATCACGTGAACGATCCGGTTCAAGAGAACCGGCCAGGTCTCGACCGGGATTTCCAGGCTGACCGGCCGAACCCGAAGTGGCTGGCCGACTTCAGCTACATCTGGACTGCGGAAGGCTGGCTGTATGTCGCGGTCATGCTGGACCTGTTTTCCCCGCGCACGTTTGGCTGGTCCATGAAGGCTTGGGATGCCTCGCGGGTCATGGACGCCATGATGATTGCCGCCTGGAGACGCGGCAAGGCCGACGCCCTGCGCCATACTTAGATCAGGGTGCAATACATCCGTGAGCAGGTCCCGTCGCCCGATGGCCGACAATGGCATCACCTGCCCGCAGAGCCGCGCGGGCAACGTTTGGGACAGCGCGGCGATGGCGAACTGCTTCTCCTCGCTGAAGACCAAACGCACGGCCCACAAGGTCTACTGCACACGCGTTCGTGATGAGGGGCATCGCCGCCGTGGCCTATTGGTCGACATACGCCGCGAATGGCTTCTTTCCGATCATCAATGGCGGCGAAATCGCGGCGGTCTATACCTTCGTCTTTCTTTACTGGCTACCGTCGGGGCCGGTCCGTGGTTGATCGACGCGAAGCGCGGCAAGGCCTGATCGTGGCAGATCGAGGACCAGGGAACCGCTCCCTAATCTCTTCCCGCGAAGCCAAACTCCACTGGGGCTTTCATGTAGAAAATCTTCACCCGTTCCGCCTGGAGACTCGCAAACAGCCGGTCGCTTTCCTCAGCGGTGACGATCATCGTAACCTGCACCGGTTGATCGGCCAGATCGAACCAGCCAGCAGCATGGGTCATTCCGTCATGACCCATGCCCTCCAGCGAAGCGGAGACCGTCGCCCCCCGGATACCCTGCCTTTTCGCCTCGGCGAACAGCCATTGCACCAGTGGAACAGAATTATGCTGGCGGTCCTGCTGGGTGAAGAACGTGATCTGGTAGCCTTGCATCGCAGCCTCTTGCATAGAAATATTCCCATCTTTTCGTGGCGCGGCATGGCGCCGGGCCTATTCGATCAGGATTATCGGGATCGCGGACATGCCGACCCGCAGGGCGTCGAGGCCCGTCTGGCCCGGCTCGATCCGGATACGGACCGGAAGGCGTTGTGCAACCTTGGTGAAATTGCCCGTGGCATTCTGGGACGCGATGGCCGAATAACTCGCGCCGCTCGCCGGTCCAAGGCTTTCGACCTCGCCCCGGAAAACACGCCCGGGCAACGCATCGACCGTGATTGTCACCTTCTGGCCCGGACGAACGCGGGCCATCTGGGTTTCGCGGTAGTTGGCCCGGATATAAAGCCGGTCGAGCGGAACGACTGACAGCAAGGTCGATCCCGTTGCGACATAGGCGCCGGTCCGCACCGCCTTCTGGCCAACGGTTCCGGAAATCGGTGCGGTGATGGTGCTGTAGGACAGTGTCAGACGCGCGTCGTCCAGCGCGGCATTCGCCTGTGCCAGCGCCGCCCGGGCGCTGTCTTCCTCGGCGCCCAGAATGTCGAGCTGTCCCTTTGCCGCTTCGAGCCCGGCAGCATCGCTCGCCCGCGTCGCGACTGCTTTCGCAAGGGTGGCGACGGCCTCGTCATAGACCTGTCGGGAAGCGGCATTCCGTTCCGTGAGATTGCGCGAGCGGTCCTCGCTCGAACGTGCGAGGGTAAGTGCGGCATCGTCCGCTTCGATGACGGCCGCGGCTTGCATGATCAGCGCGCCCTGCTGGCGGATCTGCGCCTGAATGGTTTTCAGGCTGGCGTCACCCGCAGCGACGGCGGCTTCGGCGTTCTGCACCGCGATCCGCAGGTCCCGGTCATCGATGGTGGCGAGGACGTCGCCTTGCCGAACCGTCTGGTTCTCCTCGACCTGGACTGTCGCGATGACGCCCGGGATCCGCGAGGCGACATTGGTGAAATCCGCCTGAATATAGGCGTCGTCGGTCGACTGGCGCGCTGCACCGGCCTCGGAGCGGTTGAAATAGATGTAGCACCCGACGGATGCGACGATGGCAAGGCCGGCGATGACCCGGCTGGAGAGGCGTGACATGATCTTATCCATGGCTCGGAGACGAATGCGGCGCCGGCCGGGGGCCGGTATTGGGGGCGGGGATGAACTGCATCATCAGCGCCAGCGGAACGAGGGCCAGCGCCAGAACCCCGAGAACGCGGTAGATGTCCGCTGTTGCCAGCGCCAGAACCTGCGTGGTGATGGCGGTACCGAGGGACGTCGTATCGATGCTCTGCGGCAGGCTCTGACCGATCTCGCCGAAACGGTCGACGAGAACGTAGGAATGAAAATCCTCGCGGGTTTCCATCAGGTGGTTGACCACTGCGCTGCCCAGAAGCGTGCTGAGCGCGCGCAGCGTGTTGACGAAGCCCGCGACATAGGGACCCTCCATCGGCTGCACCACGCTGGTCGCGAGGAACAGCATCGACACCACCGCCATCGGCTGGCCTATGGCCTGCATGATCTGGATCGGCTGGAATTGTTCCCAGGTCCAACTGGCATCGATCTGCGCGCCGCGAAAGCAGGCGAGCCCGATCAGTGCGAGGCCGGTGGCGAAGACATACCGCGCATCCACCCATTTGCGGTAGAGCAGCAGCGCGATCAGCGAGCCCGCAACCAGTTGCGGCAGACCGATGATCAGACCGATCGGGGCGCTCTGCAAGGCGCGATACCCCCAGTTCGAGGCCAGGAAATTCGCGGGCAGGATGGCGCCCGAGATCAACGTGATCAGCATGAAGATGAAGATCGTGAAGCCGATATACAGGTTGCGGCGCGCCAGCAACTGCAACCGGATGAAGGGCGCCGGGTGAAACCACTCCGACACCGCATAGGCAATGAGGCAGATGACGCTGACCGACATCGCCGTGCAGATGAGCGGCGAGTGGAACCAGTCCAACCGGTTTCCCTGATCCAGCGCAACCGCCAGCAGGAAAAGCCCGGGCACCCCGGTCAGAAGCGCCACGCCGTTGATCGAGCCGAAGCGTTTCCACAGGATCGGCTCGCGCGGCAGGGCCCAGCCGACCAGAGTGCCCGAAATGAGCGCCACCGGGATGAACTGCCAGTAGAGCCAGCGCCAGTCGCCGATCACATCCGTCCATTGCCCGACGATCCAGATCGCGACATTGGGCGCGAACGTCGCCGTCATCGCATACAGCGCCAGCCCGTGCAGGCGAATCGGCGGCGGCAGCGTCCGCAGCGCCGACATCATCAGCACCGGGATAAGTGCCCCGGCGCAGATCCCCTGCACCAACCGCAGGGTCAGCAAGAGGTTCAGGTTCACCGTCAAGGGCAGTATGGCCGCGATCACCGCCGCCATGGCCAGCATCGCCAGATGGAACCGTCGCACGCTGAAGGTAATCGCGAACCAGGTGGTGAACGGCATGGCGAGCAGTTCTCCCGCCGAATAGAGCGTGCTCAGCCACGAGGCCTCGTCCGTGCCATAGCCCATGGCGCCGCGCACATCGGCCAGACCGAGCGATCCGCTGCGGCTGTTGAGCCCGGCCATCATTGCCGCAAGGAAGATGCCGAACAGCCCGATCCCTGCCCGCGCCGTCAACGGCGGCGCCCCCGGCGGAATGGGCGGAGGCGCGGTGGGGATCGAGGCGCTCGCAGGTGCCGGGGCGGGAACGCTCATCTGCCTTTTCTCCAGATCCGGATGTTCCCGAAAGCGTCCGCCCGCCGAAGGAACATGGTTGTCGTTGGTTCCGCGATGCGGTTCGCCTCGCGGTTGACTGTCAGTAATAAGCATTACCGCTTGACCCGATTGATACGGTAACGCAGATTACCAGTCAATGGGCTGCGGAGGGCCTGAAGATGAGCCAGGCTGTGAAATCACGGCGCGCGGACCAGGACGCACGCCGGACCGCGATCCTGGATGCTGCGGCGGAGGTGTTCTTCGAACAGGGCTATGCGGCGGCCAGCATCGATGCCGTGATCGAACGGATCGGTGGTTCGAAGCGGAACATCTATTCGATGTTTGGCAGCAAGGAGGGGCTGTTCATCGCGCTGGTCACCGAAAACGCCAGGCGATTGTTCGATCCGCTGGTGAACGAGGGGACGGTGCACAAGGACCTGCGGGAGACGCTGACGGATTTTGCCATCCGGCTGTTGCATCTCTTCATGTCGCGCCGCATGGCCGGGGTCTATCGTGTGGTCGTGAGCGAGGCCGCACGTCTGCCGGATCTCGCGGCGTCCTTTTACCGCAACGGGCCGGATCTCGCGGCCAGCTGGGTTGCGGATATACTGGCGCAGGCCTGCGCACGCGGGGAAATCCAGGTCGATGACCCCAAGCTTGCGGCGCAGCGGTTTATGGGTATTCTGCGCGGCAATCTCTATATGGAGATCGTTCTCGATCTGAGCCGGCCGATGGATTCCGCCGAAATCGACAACACGGCGAGATCGGCCGTCGACCTGTTCCTGAACGGCGTGAAGACGAAAAGCTGATCCCGGTCCGCCATGGCGGCTGTGGAAAATCCCGTACCGGACAGGTGCTATCTCTCCCGTCGGGGAGAATGCGGCGGGGCTTCTCAGGGCTTCCGATTGGCCTTTTGATTCAGGAACTGCGCCCTCATCGTCTCGCGAAGCCGCTTGCGGCTGACTTTCCCGACGGCGGTTGTTTCAAATTCGGCAACGAACACCACCTGATCCGGCACCTTGAAATCCGCGATGCCATGGGCACGCATGAAGGATTTGATCTCGGCCGCCTTCGGCTTCTCGCCCGGCACAGGAATGACGAAGGCGCATATCCGCCCGCCTAGGCATGGGGCGGGAATCGAAACTACGACAGCATAGAAACCGTCTGCGCTAAAGCTGCGGGCATTGGCCGCTGGCTAATTGTGAGCTGGCTCATTGTGATAAGCGTTGATCGTATAGGATCCCCTTCCTGTTGTGTCCCAGCGCTGTCTGTTGGCGGATGAAATCCGCCGGGAACCTTGACATCTGGCGGGCTGAATGCCATTTAGCTGCCTAGGCAGATATTTATGTGAGGATGGAATGTCAAACGGCGAGACCTTTCTGCTTTCTACCTCGGAACCGAACTACGACCCCCTGCACAATGTCGGACGGACGTTGATCGATGCGGCCGCGCAGTTGAACGCTGCGGTTGACGAGCGTGCCAGGGCATTTGGCATCACTGGCGCGCAATGGACGGTGCTGATCCGTATCGGTGGCGGCGTCGCCACGACGGCAAGCGAGCTGTGCCAGAGCATAGGCCACGACAGCGGGTCGATGACGCGCATGCTGGATCGTCTGGAAAAACTCGGCCTGATCCGGCGGTCGCCATCCAGCAAGGATGGCCGCGCCCTGAGCCTTTCGCTAACCCGTGAGGGGGAAAGGCTTTACCCCGATCTGCGCCCGATTGCCGTCGAGGTTCTGGACCGGCATCTCAGTGGCTTCACCCCACAGGAAATCGAACAGCTTATTGGCCTTCTGGAGCGACTCATCACCAACGGGCGGGCTGCAGGACGCCAATGCGGCCAACATGTTTAGTCCAGACGAGGAAGACATGAAGCCAGCCCTCAGGCCACGATACCAGGCCGCCTATATGGCCGCCGTGCTTGCCATGGGCTGCACGATTTCTTCTTCGGGTTCCGCGCTTGCGCAGTCCCCCGACACCACCGGAGCAACCGAAATGCAGAATGAAAACATCGTCGTGGCGCATGACCTGTCGCTATTCGCCGCGCAAAAGCTGCTGGCACAGGGCCTGGCGATTGCGGCAGAGCGGGACACGCGTCTTTCGATCGCCATCGTCGACCGGGCGGGGAACCTTCTGGCCTTCGCCCGCATGGATGGCGCCTCGCTCGTCACCACCGACGTGGCACAGGGCAAGGCCCGCACGGCGGCTTTCCTCAAGGCACCGTCGAAGCTTTTCGAGGATATGATCAATTCCGGGGCGCCGTCGATGGCCACCGTTCCTGGACTGCTGCCGTTGCAGGGTGGTATACCTGTCATGGCAGGCAATGAGGTCATTGGCGCCGTCGGCGTCAGCGGGTCGAGCGGCGACAACGATCAGGCTGTCGCGACGCAGATCGCAGCCTCCTTCGCCGATTTGTGACCCGAGACCGGAAGAGCGGGGTGACATCATGACTCATCTGTTCTCGCCGGTCGCGATGGGGCCATTGCAGCTGGAAAACCGCATCGTCATTGCGCCGATGTGCCAGTTTTCGGCCGCCGAAGGCCAGGCGACGGACTGGCATATGACCCATCTGGGAATGCTTGCGGATTCGGGGGCGGGCCTGCTGATCATCGAATCCACCGCCGTCAGGCCTGACGGGCGGATCACATGGGCCGACCTTGGGCTCTGGGACGATGCGACAGAGGCGGCCTTGGCACGGGTAATCCGGGCGTTGCGGCTGCATTCCACGATGCCGGTCGGGGTGCAGCTGTCGCATGCCGGGCGCAAGGCGTCGTCCGGCATATCCCGCGAAGAGGGGACCATCCCGCCAGAGGATGCGCACGGCTGGCGCACCGTCGCCCCCTCGCCGCTGCCCGCCGAGCCGGGTGCTGCGGCGCCAGTGGAGCTTGACGCGGCGGGAATAGACCGGATCGTTGCCGATTTCGCGGCGGCAGCCGTTCGCGCGGCGCGGATCGGGCTGAACCTGATCGAGTTGCATGGCGCGCATGGCTTTCTGATGCATCAGTTCCTTTCGCCACTGACCAACCGGCGCCTCGACGACTATGGCGGCAGCCTCGAAAACCGGATGCGCCTGACGCTGCGTATCTTCGACGCCGTCAAGGCCGCGGTGCCGCCCGATGTCGCGGTGGGAATCCGCATATCGGCGACCGACTGGGTCGAGGGCGGATGGGATCCAGAGCAGAGCCTCGCATTGGCCCGCGCCCTAGACGCGCGCGGATGCGCCTATATCCATGTCTCGGGTGGCGGTCTTGACCCCGTTGCGCAGAAACTGCCGCCGCTCGTGCCCGGTTACCAGCTGCCCTTTGCCGCCGCGATCCGGCGTGAAGTCGGAATGCCGGTTATCGGCGTCGGGCTGATCACCACGGCAGGCGAGGCCGAAGCGGCGCTGGAGCGGGGCGACGCCGACCTGATCGCCCTTGGTCGTGCCATGCTCTTTAATCCGCGCTGGCCATGGCATGCCGCCGCCGAGCTTGGCGGGCAAGTACGGGCACCGCGCCAATACCTCGATTGCGCGCCCCATTCTGCCAAAGGGCTGTTTGCCCGGCAGGCCTGAACCCACACAGCGAAAAACCAGGATGCGGGCCGCCAGACGTGCGGGACCGGCATCAACCAAAAAGGATTGAGATCATGAGCCTCAGCAACAAGACGGTAGTCGTTATCGGTGGAAGTTCCGGCTTCGGCAATGCAACCGCGCGCGCCGCAGCCGAGCTTGGCGCCACACTGATCCTGACCGGGCGCGATGCAGGCAAGCTGGAGGGCGTTGTGCGCGAGTTCACGGAGGCGGGCTTCACCGCCAGCGGAACGGTCATGGATGCGGCCGACGACGCCTCGGTCGACGCCTTCTTCACGGGCATCGCGGGTTTCGATCATCTGGTCTCCATGGCCGGGGGTTTCATGGGCGGCGGGTTTCTTTCGGCCGATTTCGCCACGATACATCGCGCGGTCGAAGAGAAGCTGTTCGCCAACCTCCGCATCGCGCGCGCTGCCGCTCCAAAGATCGCGCCGGGTGGTGGCAGCATGACCTTTACCGCCGGATCGGGTGGACGACCCCAGAATGCCTCAGGCGCGATCATCGGCAACGACGCGATCCGCACCATGGTGCGCGGCCTGGCCGTAGAACTGGCACCGAAGGCGCGCGCCAATGCGGTGTCGCCCACATGGACGGAAACCCCGCTCTGGCGCGGGATGTCTGCGGCGGACGTGACCGCGACCAAAAAGCACTTTGCGGAAACCATTCCGCTGGGCCGGACCGCCGAAATCGCCGAAGTGTCGGGGGCTTACCTGTTCCTGATGCAGAACGGCTTCATCACCGGCCAGACTATCGCCATCGACGGGGGGGTGGACCTTGTGGGATGACGCAGAGGGCGAAAGACCAGATCAACATTTACAGCGCAGGCCCGGACGAAAACGGACGTTTTGGCGATTTCGGCGGGCGGTTCGTTTGGGAGACGCTGATGCCGCTGATCCTCGCGCTTGAGGCGGAATACAAGCGCACCCGGATTGATCCCGCGTTCCCCGCCGGACTGGACAACCTGCTGCGCCATTACGTCGGCCGCCCCTCGCCATTTTACCAAGCACGAGGGCTGACGGCACATTTCGGCTGCGCGAAGGACTGAACCATACCGGCGCGCACAAAATCAACAATGTGATAGGCCAGATCCTGCTGGCGCGCCGGATGGACAAGACCCGGATCATCGCCGAAACCGGCGCTGGGCAGCATGGCGTCGCCGCCGCGACGGCCTGCGCGAAGTTCAAGCTGAGATATATTGTCTACATGGGCGCGGCCGATGTCGAACGGCAGGCCCCGAACGTCTTTCGTGTGCGACCTCAGCACGCCGGTGCCGCGCTTCCAGTTCTCCGACAGCGACACAGGCGATGCTCTCATCGTTTAGCGCCACCGCGATGTCGCGTGCTGAAAGCCCCGAGGCGTCTTCGTGAAGATAGGGGTGATGATCGCCGCCCCTTCCGGGTCGATCATCCGCTCCGCGGAGGTGAGGGGCCATCCGGGCGCAGTTCGGGTCGGGCGCGATAGCCATAGCTGATGCCGCCAGCGCTCTTGCCGTCGCGCACCTGACCTTCGGGGCCGCGATGGGTCTTCTGGGCGAGTTCATTGAGGTAAAGCGCCGACATCGTGCCCTTCAAGCCGATATGCAGTTCCGAAATCGCGCCCTCGGCCATGGTGATCAGCGGGAGGCCGAGGAAAGATGTAGTTCTGTATTTTTCGTAGGTTACATGGTTTTTGTAATTGGCTTTCCGGCTTGGCTAGGCCGCCGCGGCTTCGGGTATCGGCGGGTTGAAGTCGGCCTAATTGTGCGTTTTCCCGTCAAGTGATGAAGGCGGTGGGCGGCGGTTGCAGAATCCGGGGTGTCGGCCAATCCCGGCGCGGGCTTCGGGCATTCTGGCATCGTCCCGCAGATCGACCTGTTGGTATTTGAAGGTCCGCCAGAGGCGCGCAACAAATATAGTGTCGCGCCAGGCCCCTTACCATCCATGCTGATCTCGCGGGCGGCCAGCACCTTGACTACGTCGGTCGAGGTGAGTCGATGGACGTGAGCTGACGGCCCTGACGTCGCATTGCGGCTCAAACCGATTGCGCAACTATTGAATATCTCGGGCGCGCCGTGACGTTCCAGCGCGTCCTCAACGGCGTCTATGCAAAATCGACCTCCGGCGTGATCGACAGCCGCCATGCCAGAACACGCCAGGTGTACCAGCTTAGCGGCGGCCAGATAGGGTGAGGCAGAGCCACCACGGATTCGAGGCCATCCCAAACGCCACGGGCCATGGGGATGCAGCTTTGCCCATCGCCCGGACCCAATCGGGCCGGGTGATCGGCAGTTTTCGCAGCAAGGAGGGGTAGATCTCATGACCGGGTGCCGGTTCGACGTAGCCGGCTGCGACAGAGGGCCTCAATCCCCAAGCGCTTCTTCCGTGCGGCAACGTCTAGCCGCCCGGCCCCGCAGCATCCGGCTGCCCGCGAAGGGGAACGCCATATGCAGCTTGTCGATCAGTCTCGCATCAGCTTCAGGTCAGCATCCGACACCGGCCGGGCCGTATTCGGGCGGGGCTTGCCCTAGACGCTACCCCGGCTGATCCCAGGCACGATGGCCCGTCGGCTTACGCCCAGCCCCGCGGTGGGAGCGGGTCGCCCGTCCCCCTAACCCGTGGCGTTCACCGGCTCCCTTTCGACCGCTCGGCCACAGACCAGCCTTGCCGAGCGCGCCGGATATCGAGGCACGAACCGGACCCCGGCGGGGCCGCGCAAGTCCTGCGCAGGATCGTTCTCCCGCCTCGGCTCTCCGATCTTCGCATGCAGGGCCTTCACCTCGATGCTCGGCTCCGGCTCGGCCGTCGAGGCCTCGCCGAACACCCCGGTCGCGCCCTCAAGACGCTGATCGCGCCACTGCTTGATTTGGTTCGGATGAACGTCGAACTCCTGCGCCAGCCCGATCAACGCCTTCTCGCCCCTGATCGCGGCAACCGCCACTTTCGCCCAGAATGATAGGCCTGGGTTCCGGCGTGACCGTCGTGCCATGGTCTTCTCCCCACGCGCAGCTTCAGGCCCCCGGTGCGCAGAAAAGACACTTGTCACACCTGTGCAATTTCCCAGATTCAGCTTTGTCAAAGAAGGCCGGATCCAGTGTCTCCCGTGCTGCGTGAATGTTATCGATTAAGTCAAGCCGAAGGCCCGCTAGTGTTCGCCACCTGACAGATGATTCCCCTTTGGCTTGCGGTCTGTCATTGTGGGGCCATGAGACGCGATGACATCTGCCTTTATCTTTGCCCTTCTGATCGAGCCCAGCTGGAAGCGCTGATCTCGGACCGCAACACTGCCCGCAAGATTGTGTGGCGCGCCGGCATCGTGCTGGCGACAGCGGACGGCTGCGGAACCAGTGAGATCATGCGGCGCTCACAGACCTCCAAGCCCACGGTCTGG
>JAATGA010000241.1 GCA_015654855.1 Rhodobacterales bacterium | reverse complement strand
GCGCCTTCAACACCGCGATCACTTCCTTCCACTGGGTCAGGTTCAGGTTGGCGCCGGTCGGGTTGTGACAGCAGCCATGCAGCAGCACCGCATCGCCGGCCTTCACGCGGCCCAGATCCTCGATCAGCCCGGCGAAGTCGATGCCGCGCGTTTCGGCATCGAAATAGCGGTATTCGGCAACCGGAATACCCAGATATTTGATGATCGACGGATGGTTCGGCCAGGTCGGGTTGGAAATCCACACCGTGGCATCGGGCGAGGCGAGCCTGATCAGCTCCAGCGCCTGGCGCACCGCGCCCGTGCCCCCCGGCGTCGCGACCGAGGCGAGCCGGTCGTCGGCCACCGCGCCGTCGAGGATCAGCCCGCGCATCGCAGTATTGAAGGCCGGCTCGCCGGCGAGGCCGGTATAGGTCTTGGTGGTCTCGGTGTCCCACAGCCGCTTCTCGGCGGCCTTGACGGCGCGCATAACCGGGGTCAGCCCGGTCGGGTCCTTGTAGACGCCCACGCCGAGGTCGATCTTTCCGTCGCGCTTGTCCTCGCGGAACATGGCGATCAGTTGCAGGATCTTGTCGGCCGGTTGCGGCTTCAATGCGTCAAGCATGGTTCTTCCCCTTCCCGGCCGGCCCCTTGCCGCCGGGCAATCCGTGTCAGATGCGCGCCGGGCCCTTTTCGACCGGCAGATCGTCATACATACCCCATTCGGACCAGGACCCGTCATAGAGCGACCAGTCGCGGTGCCCGATCCGTTCCAGCGCCAGCGCCAGAACCGAGGCGGTGACCCCTGACCCGCAGGAGGTGATCGCCGGGCGCGTGAGGTCCACCCCCGCCGCCTGGAATACCCCGACCAGATCGGCGGGCGATTTCATCGTCCCGTCCTCGTTCAGCACGGTGTCGTAGGGCACATTGCGCGCCCCCGGAATATGGCCCGACCGAAGGCCGGGGCGCGGCTCCGGCACGTCGCCGCGAAACCGTTCCGGGGCGCGGGCGTCGATGATCCCGGCCAGGTTCAGCTTCGAGGCGCGGGCGACCTGGGTTACATCGCGGACCAGATCGTTGCGCCGGCTGACCGTCAGATGCCGGTCCTTGATCACCGGGGGCAGATCCTCGATCTCGCGCCCCTCGGCCCGCCATTTCGGCAGGCCGCCGTCCAGGACCGCGACATCGGTCTTGCCCATCAGCCGGAACAGCCACCAGACCCGCGCCGCCGAAAACAGCCCGGACCCGTCATAGATTACGACCTGATGGCCGTCGCCCACGCCCATGGCGCGCAGGCGCGACATGAACTTTTCCACCGGCGGGGCCATATGCGGCAGGGCGCTGCGGTGGTCGGAAATCTCGTCGATGTCGAAGAACCGCGCGCCGGGGATATGGGCAGCCTCGTATTCGGCCCGCGCGTCGCGGTTCGCCGCCGGCATATACCACGAGGCGTCGATCAGACGCAGATCCGGGTCTTTCAGATGCGCGGCCAGCCAGTCGGTGGATACCAGCGTCGCAGGATCGTCGGCAGGGGATGGGGTCATCTGGGCCTCCCAAGTCTCGGGTCGACTGCTGCGATACCCGGTTCGCGCCCCCCGTTCAAGGCCGCCGGATGAGCGGCCGCGAAACAAAATTGCGGCGCGGGAACGAACCCGCGCCGCCGTCGGATGCCAGTTTCGGGGTTATTTCGCCAGGGCTTTCTTCACCGCGCTGACGATGGCCAGCAGCACGCCGCCGCCCACGCCGCCCGAAACGATCGACTGGATGATCGAGGCAACGTCCAGCCCGCCGGTGCCGGCGCCCGCGCCCAGGACCGCTTGCAGGATCTGCCCGCCGAGGCCGCCGCCGACAATGCCCGCGATCGAGTTGCCGAGCGTGCCGAGGTCGAGGCTCTTGATCCCCTTGCCCGCGACGTTGCCGCCAACCGCGCCCGAGATCAGCTGGATGATCAGTTGTTCCATAATTTCACAGTCCCCTGGTGCCGCAGGCCGATCCCGCGGTCGCAGAGCCAATTTTGCGCCCAAATCATATCGCCGTTAAGGGGAAGTTTGCGGATATGCTGTCAAAAGCGACATATATACGGCGATTTCGCAGAAAAACGCGCCGCCGAACGTCAGCCGCCCTGCTTCAGCAGCCGCGCCTTCTGCCGGTCCCAGTCGCGTTTCGCGCTGGTCTCGCGCTTGTCGGCCAGCTTCTTGCCCTTGGCGACACCCAGCTTCAGCTTCACCATGCCGCGCTCGTTGAAATACATCCGCAGCGGCACGAGCGTCATTCCCTCGCGCTGCGTGGCGTTCCACAGCCGGGCGAGTTCCTTGCGCGAAACCAGCAGCTTGCGCCGCCGGCGTTCCTCGTGGCCCCAGGTTTTCGCCTGGATGTAGGGCGCGATATAGCCGTTGATCAGCCAAAGCTCGCCACCCTCGACGGATGCATAGCTTTCGCCGATGTTCGACCCGCCCTGGCGCAAGGATTTCACCTCGGACCCCAGCAGCATGATCCCGGCCTCAAGGTCGGATTCGATATGATAATCGAACCGCGCCCGGCGGTTTTCGGCGATGAGTTTGGAGTTGGGGTCGGATTTCTGCACCATGGTCGCGCAGACTTAGGCGCGACCGCCGCCGAAGTCCAGATTCACCGCGCCACCGGCCTGCTTCGGAACAGCGTGTAAAGCCCCGAGGCCACGATCACCGCGCCCCCCGCCAGCGTCATCGCATCGGGACGCTCGCCAAAGGCCAGGGCCGCAAGGATCAGGGCGAAGACCAGCCTTGTATAGCCGAAGGGTGTCACGATCGAGATCTCGCCGATCCGCATCGCGCCGGTCAGCGCGGCATAGCCGAGGATACCGAAACCCGCCGCCACCGCCGTAAGGCCCAGGCCCGGCAGGTCGGGCAGGACAACCCCGCCGCTGTAGCCCAGGATGATCAGCCCGGCGATGGTCAGCATCGCAAATCCGGCGACGCCAAGCTGGGCGTTCGACAGAACTTTCGGCGCGGCACGGGTGGCGAGGTCGCGGCAGGCGAAGCCGACGGTCGCAACCACCGCCAGCAGCGACAGGGCGTCGAATCCCGCGACCCCCGGGCGGATGATCATCAGCACGCCGACGAACCCGACCGCCACCGCCGTCCAGCGCCGCCAGCCCACCCGTTCGCCGAAGAACAAAGCCGCCCCCGCCACCACCACCAGGGGTGAGGCCTGAAGGATCGCCGAAGCGACCGACAGCGGGATCAGAGCCAGCGACAGGGCATAGAACACCCGCCCCGTGATCTCGAAGACCGAACGGATCAGCATCACCCGGTTCAGAAAGGCGCGGGGCAGCGGCGGCTCGCCCCGCATCACGGCCATTGCGGCGAAAAAGCCGATGCCGATCAGGCCGTAGATCACCACGACCTCGCCTGCGGGCAGGTGTTTCACCGCCGCCTTGACCCCCATATCCTCGACCGCGAAACCGGCCATGGACAGGATCATCAGCAGACTGCCGCGCAGATCGGGGGACAGGCGCGCCCAGGCGGACGCGCCCGCTCCGTCAGTTGATAAGTCCGGCATGGACCATCGCCGCACGGATCGCCTCTTTCGTCTTGTCGGTCAGCCCGACCAGCGGCAACCGCACCTCTTCGGTGCAGCGACCCAGCAGCGACAGCCCGTATTTCGCCCCCGCGAGGCCCGGCTCCAGGAAGATCGCGGTGTGCAGCGGCATCAGCCGGTCCT